>JBDHIM010000118.1:0-8821 GCA_039587445.1 Gemmatimonadota bacterium | reverse complement strand
AGCACCACCTTCCCGGGCGCCAACGCCGAGGTGGTGGAACAGACGGTCACCACGCCGATCGAGCAGGAGGTGAACGGCGTGGAGGACATGATCTACATGCTGTCGCGCAGCACCAGCGCCGGGGCGGCGGAGCTGATCGTGACGTTCGAGATCGGCACCGACGTGGACATGGCGGCCGTGCTGACGCAGAACCGGGTCTCGATCGCCGAGCCGCTGCTCCCGGAGGATGTGAAGCGGCAGGGGGTGAAGACGGAGAAGCAGTCCACCAGTCTCACCCTGATGGTGAACCTCATCTCTCCCGACGGACGGTACGACGACGTCTTCCTCTCGAACTACGCCACCACGCAGGTAAAGGACGTTCTCGCCCGGGTGCCGGGAGTCGGGAAGGTGACGACGATGGGGGCCAAGGACTTCGGCATGCGGATCTGGCTGGATCCGGGGAAGCTGAAATCCCGCGGCCTGACCACGGATGAGGTCGTGCAGTCGCTGCGCGAGCAGAACGTGCAGGTGGCAGCCGGCAAGATCGGCCAGCCGCCGAACCCGGCCGGCCTCAACTTCGAGTACGCGATCACGACGCTCGGCCGGCTCGAGACGGTGGAACAGTTCGAGAACATCGTCCTGAAGACGGGTGGTGCGGGGGAGATCGTCCGCGTGCGGGACGTTGCCAGGGTGGAGCTCGGAGCCCAGGACTACTCCTGGTACGTGCAGCTGGACGGGTCGGCCAGCGTAGGGCTCGCGGTCTACCAGCTTCCCGGATCCAACGCGCTCGGCGTCGCCGATGGCGTGAGACAAGTCATGGCCGAGCTCGAGGAGAACTTCCCCGACGGCCTCGAGGCGTTGGTCGCGTACGATTCGACCCGCTATGTCGAAGCGTCGATTGAGGAGGTGATCGAGACGCTGATCATCGCGATCCTCCTGGTCATCTTCTCCGTGTTCATCTTTCTGCAGGACTGGCGGACCACTCTCATCCCCTCGGTCACGATCCCGGTGTCGCTGATCGGCACCTTCGCCGTGATGAACATGGTCGGGATGTCCATCAACAACCTGAGCCTGTTTGGCCTCGTGCTGGCGATCGGGATCGTGGTGGATGACGCCATCGTGGTGGTCGAGAACACGATGCGTCTGATCGATACGAAGGGGTTGGCCGCCAAGGAGGCTACCGCGAAGGCGATGGAGGAGGTCGGGGGGCCGATCATCGCCACGACCGCGGTTTTACTGGCCGTGTTCGTGCCGACCGCCATGATGCCTGGGCTGACGGGACGGCTCTACCAGCAGTTCGCGATCACGATCTCCATCGCGACTGTATTCTCGTCCGTCAATGCGCTCACACTGAGCCCGGCGCTGGCCGGCATGCTCCTCCGGCCGTCGCCGGAGAAGCGGGGGAAGATCTTCTCCGCGTTCAACGAGATGCTGGAGAAGGGCACCGGTCGTTATCTCGGCTTGGTGAACAGGATGGTGCGGAGCGTCGGGGCGATGATGCTCGTCTACGCCGGCATCATCGTGGCCACATGGCTCGGCCTCACGCGGCTCCCGTCGGGCTTCATCCCGGACGAGGATCAGGGCTACTTCTACGCCAACGTCCAGCTGCCGGACGGGGCATCGATGGAGCGGACGGGCCAGGTGCTCGACCGCATCAACGAGGTCCTCTCGGGCACGCCGGGCGTGGAGCACTACATTACGATCGGTGGATACTCCTTCCTCAACAGCGTGCAGGCATCGAACTACGGGGCACGCTGGAGAACTGGTCCGAGCGGGACGAAGAGACACATGCTTCAGCGCTCATCGCCGGACTGCAGCAGTTCATGCTCTCGATTCAGGAGGGGATCGCGATCGCCTTCGGGCCGCCGCCGATCACGGGTTTGGGCGCGGCTTCGGGCTTCACGATGGAGATGCAGGACCGCGGAGGGGTAGGGCTTCAGGCCCTGGAGACCCTGGCCAAGGACATGGTTGCCGCCGGTAACCAGAGCGAGGTCGTCACCCGACTCAACCAGAACTTCAGCGCCAGTGTGCCGCAGATATTCATCGACGTAGACCGCAATCGTACAAAGGCTTATGAGGTGCCACTTCAGACGGTGTTCAACACCCTCCAGGCCAACCTCGGGTCCGCCTATGTGAACGATTTCAACCTGTTCGGTCGCACCTGGAAGGTGATGGTCCAGGCCGATCAGGACTTCCGTTCCAGGGTCTCCGACATCGAGCGGCTGGAGGTGCGGAACGCCCAGGGCAACATGATCCCCGTCGGGACGCTCGCCCAGGTAAGGGACACGGTCGGGCCGCAGGTGATCACCCGATTCAACATGTTTCGCACTGCGACGCTCAGCGGGGTTCCCGCCTCCGGCTACTCATCCGGACAGGCCGTGGCGGAGATGGAGCGGATTGCGGCGCAACGTCTGCCGCG
This sequence comes from Gemmatimonadota bacterium, assembly GCA_039587445.1. Classification (GTDB taxonomy): domain Bacteria; phylum Gemmatimonadota; class Gemmatimonadetes; order Palauibacterales; family Palauibacteraceae. The sequence goes on along the minus strand of JBDHIM010000118.1, from coordinate 6,423 downwards.
GCAGATGGGCTATCAGTGGTCGGGGGTCACCTTCCAGCAGATCGCCGCCGGCAACCTGGCTCCGCTGATCTTCGGGCTCGCGATCATCTTCGTCTTCCTGTTTCTGGCGGCCCAGTACGAGAGCTGGAGCATCCCGCTCGCCGTGCTGCTCTCCGTGCCCCTGGCCATCCTGGGGGCCGCGGTGCTCACCGGGCTTCGCGGGCTGGAGAACAACATCTACATGCAGATCGGCCTCGTCCTCCTTATCGGCCTCTCGGCCAAGACGGCGATCCTGATCGTCGAGTTCGCGAAGCAGCTGCGGGAGGAAGGGAAACCCGTCGTGGAGGCGGCCGTCGAGGCGGCGCGGCTCCGCTTCCGCCCGATCCTGATGACGGCGATCTCGTTCATCCTCGGCGTCATCCCTCTGGTGATCGCCTCGGGGGCGGGCGCCTCGAGCCGTCAATCGCTGGGCACGGCCGTCTTCGGCGGCATGCTCCTGGCGACCGTGGCGGGCGTCTTCTTCATCCCGCTCCTCTACGTCGCCGTGCAAGGGACGGCCGAACGGCTGACGAGCAAGACCGCCGCGCCGAAGGCCGGGCCGGAGGCGCCGGTCATCGAGGGCGGCGGTGCTCCGGAGCCGACTGTGCCGTAGGGCGCCGCTTCGAGTTCGATCGAGAGTCAGGGCGACAGCACGCCCATCATCACGGCCACGATCGTCAGAGCGCTCATGAAGGCGAGCGCACGGTGAGACCGGCGGGTGAGCAGGTAGATCATCAGCGTCGCGCCGATCGGGGCCGTGAAGGCGAAGATGTAGGCCAGGGTGAAGATCACGTCCTTGACCCACCAGACGCCGGTGAGGCCGGCCAGGCTCGCCTGAGTCACGAACGGCTGCACGACCTCGGTGGCGAGATCCTCGAGCAGGAAGAGGACGACGAAGGCGCCCCCCAGCCGGAGATAGAGACCCACCTCCGCCCGGCTCTTCTTCCTGAACGGCGCGTAGAAGATCCCCACGATCGGTCGGACGAGGCGGGCGAAGGCGTTACCCGGCTTTACGTGGTGGTAGAAGAGCCGCAGCCGGTAGCTCCAGCGCACGAGATCGCCGACCAGCGGCACGTGATGGAGAGGGGCCATCTGACGTCCGAAGTTGAGGACGACGATAAGAGCGCCCACCGCCGCGATCGCCTCGATGTTGCCCGTCGCCCGGCTGAGCGACCCGAGCGCGTAGCCCGCGACGCTGAGCACGATGGCATCGGCGAGCGCCTTCCTGGTTCCGCGGGCGCCGCGGCGGGACTCCGGATCGTACCACCGTGGCAGAGCGGCGAGCTCCGACCCGTCGGAGGGGGGAAGGAAGGCCAGCCCCGTTGGAGGGAGACCCAGGTCCCTTCGTTGGCCCTGAATCGTGTTCTGCCGGAAGACCATTCGCGGGATCAGGAAGAAGTCGACTACCCACCATATCAGCGCCCCGCCGAAGGTGAGCAGCATCGCGAGGCCGGTCCATGTCCGGTTCAGGTAGAAGCGGTGCGCCCCGAACACGCCGAGAAAAAGCCACAGCAGGTACGCGAATGACCTTCGCTTCAGCGGGTACTCGTAGAGGTCGTCGAGGATCTCCTGGGGGATCTGTTCGGCCATCCGATGATTCTATGGCCGAACCACGGCCGGTGACACATCCTCCTTCTGTCAGCCCCGATGTGCGAATCTCGTCGGGGTGATCTCATCACCACAGAACGGAGATCCCAATGACTCCAATCCTGATTGTCGTAGCGACCCTGGCCGTGATCGTGCTCATACCGCTGCTCATCGCCCTGTTCCAGTGGCTGTGGAACATCACGATGCCTCAGGTCTTCGGCTTGAATGTGATCACCTTCTGGCAGGCGTTGCGGCTGCTGATCATCGCCGCCTTCCTCTTCGGAACGGGCGAGGCCTACGACCACCATCACTGAGCGGATGGCTCTTGAGGGCCTCAATGGGGGCCTTCGCCTGCCCTTCCGGTGTGCCGACTCCCTCCGGCGAAGTCGGGGTTTTCCCGGCAGACGGTGTTGGGTGGATCCCGACGTGACGGCGAGGCCGGTGGGCTCTAGCCTTCATTCAGGAAGCCACAGCCAGCGGGAGGTCAACATGCCGGTCAAGAGACTCAGGCGGTTCCTGGAGAGCGAGGGAGTCAAGTACTTGACCATCTCACACTCCCAGGCCTTCACCGCCCAGGAAATCGCCGCCTCCGCGCACATCCCCGGGAAGGAGCTCGCGAAGACGGTGATGGTGAAGCTCGATGGCGAGATGGCGATGGCGGTGCTGCCGGCCGACGATCGGGTGGACCGCCATCTTCTCAAGCAGGCGTCAGGCGCGGATGCCATCGAGCTCGCCTCCGAGTCAGAGTTCAGGGATCTGTTCTCCAACTGCGAGCTGGGCGCCATGCCGCCGTTCGGGAACCTGTGGGACATGCAGGTCTTCGTGGACGAGCGCCTCGCGGAGGACGAGGAAATCGCTTTCAACGCGGGTTCCCACTCGGAGCTCGTGCGCCTGGCCTACGCAGATTTCGAGCGTCTCGTCGAGCCCCAGGTCGTCCATCTGACGACGCGGGAGAGCGTCCTCACGGGCTAGAGGCTCAGCTCTCGGCGTGGTCCGGGAACGGGTGTACGCGACCGCGGAACGGCGCTATTGTTCGCGCCTCGCGTTTCCGTTTCCAGAACCTGCCGTGGCCGAGATGTCGAGCAACGCACAGGACAGCGCACAGGACAGAGAGATCCGGCTCCGCGTGGAGACCGCGCTCAGACAGCTGAGCGTTTTGGATCGCCATCTCCTCACCAACGACGCGAACGAGCGTGCGCTCAGACACCGGCTCGCGGTCCAGCTCGAGAAACACTTCGACAACTGGGACGTGGACTGCGAGTACGACATCTTCGAGGCCGACCCGAAGCGGCTCGCCGAGTTGGAGCGCGCCCTCACGATCGCGGTGATGGGAAAGCCGCTCGCCAGGGACACCTTCGGGCTGAGTGTCTTCCCGGACATCATCATCCATCACCGCAAGACCGACGACAACCTCCTCGCGCTCGAGGTCAGAAAGAGCACCAGCCCCGTTCCCGAGGATGTCGACCGTGCCAAGCTGGCCGCTTGGAAGAGCGAGCCGGTCGGCTTCCGCTACGCTGCCTTAGTCCGCCTGGACACCGGGCCCACGACGGGTGACCCCTACAGCTGTGAGTTTCTGTAGGCCGCGATGTCCGGGGACGGGAGAGTGAGGATCAAGCGCTGGATCACCTCTCCGGCCGCGGCCTTCCTGCTCATCGGGGTCGTGCTGTTCGCCCTTCAGGCTCTCCTGAGCGATCGTGGCACCGGCGGAGACTCCTCGCGCATCGAGGTGGGGCCGACCGACATCGGCCTGCTCACGGACTACTTCACCAGGCAGTGGAATCGCCCGCCGACGGAGGAACAGCTTAGGGGCCTCGTGGATGACTACGTGCGGCGCGAGGTGCTCTACCGGGAGGCGCTGGCGCTCGGGCTCGACCGCGGCGATGAGGTGATCCGGCGCCGCCTCGTGCAGAAGTTCGAGTTCCTCACCGAGGATCTGGCAGGACAGCTTCAGCCGCCCGACGCAGCGCTTCAGACGTACTTCGAGGAGAACCGGGAGCGGTACCGCTACCCCGAGCTCCGTTCCTTCACGCACGTCTACTTCAACATCGATGAGCGGGGCGACGCGGGCGTCGCTGATGCCGAGCGCGTCCTCGCCGATCTCAGGGCCTCTCCGGATGCCGCCGCCCGCGCGGGCGAGCTCGGCGATCCCTTCATGCTCGCGCGCCACTATCGGGCGGTCTCTCCACAGGAGGCTTCGCGCCTGTTCGGAGGGCGGTTCGCCGAAGCCCTGTTCGAGCTCGAGCCCGGTGACTGGCGGGGTCCCGTGGCGTCGGGTTACGGGTTGCACTTGGTGTTGGTGACCGATGTCGAGGAGTCATCGATGCCCGAGCTCGACAACGTGATGGACGAGGTGCTGACGGACTATCAGAGGGAGATCCGCGAACGCGCGCAGGACGAGGTCCTGGCTGGCCTGATGGAGCGCTACGAGGTGGAGATCGACGAGGCGGCGATCGTCAGTCGATCGCTGCGGCGGTGAACGCGGCGCGCTGCAGCCCCGAGTACGGCGCGCTGCGGGTGATGAGCTCCGAGCGAGGCGGGGGATCCACCAGCGCCCGAACGCTTCTCGCCGTGCTGGCGGCCGGTGCGATGGTCGTGTCCGCGCTCGTCACACCTCCGGTCGTGCGGGCCGTGGCCTCCGCGCACGAAGGACAGCCGATTCAGGTCCAGATCCAGGAGCAAGAGCCCGGGGCGTTTCTCGTCCAGTGGCGGGTCCCGAAGACCCTTCCGATCGAGGCGATGCCCGCTCTTGTCTTGCCGGAGAGTTGCCGGAGCGAGGGCGAGCGGACCGTGATCGAGCTGCCTGCAGCGTGGATGAACCGGCAGCTCTACCGATGCTCGGAGCCCCTCTCGGGCCAGGTCATCCAGGTCAGCTATCCGCTCTACAACCCCGCCATGACGACGCTCGTGCGCGTCGATTTCCTGGGTGGCGAGCGGTTCGCCCACGTCCTGAACCCCACGGAGGACTCCTGGCGGGTGCCGGAGGCCGGAGCAGACGGGATCGCCTGGCTGCGCGGCGCGCGGCGCGCGGTCCTGGACGGCATCTCCCATCTTCTCGGCCACTGGGTGCACCTGCTCTTCCTGGCCGCGATCTGCCTGCTCGGTAGAAGCCTCTCGATCCGGCTCGCCACCGCCTTCGCCGCCGGCCAGCTGGCCGCTGTCGCGCTCGCGGCGGGCCTCGGGCTCAGCCCCGATCCCCGGGTGGCGGAGATCTGCGTGGCGATCGCCGTCGCCTTCCTGGCTGCCCAGGCGCTGCGGCCCCCGGAGGCGCGGCGTCAGCTCCCGGCTCTGGCTGCCGGAGCCGGGCTGTTCCACGGTTTCGGTGTGGCGGCCGCCTTCTCCGCAGCGGGAGGCGTCGCCGCGCCCGACTGGCTCTACTTGCTCTCTATCGTTCTGGGCATGGACGCCGCGCTCCTTATCCTCGCTCTGGGAGTCAACGCCCTGGGCGCCCTGTGGGCACGCCGCTGGCCTTCAGGCTCGAATCGGCGAGCCCTGGCCTACGGACTGGGCGGGACCGCGGTGGCCGTCGCGCTGACCCTCGGCCTCGGGCGAGGGTCAGCGAGAGAGGCCGAGGCGCGCTTCTCGCCGCGGCTGCCGGGCGCGACGGGAGGGTTGGGCGGCACCTCGATGCCCGGCTCGCGGCGGTTGGCTCCGCAAGCGCCCGACGCCCCGATCCAGAGCTTCCTGGCCGTCGAGCCCTACGAGGTCAGGCACGAGATCCTGGTTCGCCTGGCCGATGTGGTGGACCGGCTCCGGTTGGAGGGCGACGGGTTCGTCGGAGAGGGGTTCGTCGAGATCGAGGCACAGGAGGAGGTTGGACGACGGATCGCCGATCTCGTGGTCGAGCGCACGGCGGTCGTCGTCGACGGAGAGCCCGTGGAGGCGATCGTGGATCGCTTCGCCTTCATGACCGTGGGTCCGCGTGGGGTGCTGCCGAGAGCCAGCCCCGAGCCGGAGGCGGTGGGCGAGGCGATGGTCGGCGTGACGGTCGCCTATCCGGCGCCGGGGATGCCGGATGTCGTGACGCTGACCTGGGCCGCGTTCGACGGTCCCGAGGAGATCATTCCCACGACGGTCACCGATCCCGAATCGTCTCTCTCGGCCGAGCTGACCGCCGGCGCGCCGACGGTGCGGTGGGAGAACGCCCTGGCGGAAGATCCGATCCCGACCGTGGCCGGGATCGAGGTCGAGCCGCCGCAGCTCCCGTTGCCGCTCGCGTCGCTGGCGCTGCTGCTGGTGGCACTGGCCTTAGGGGCGGCGGCGCTCCGAGGCCGGCGTGCCACGACCTCGTTCGCCCTTTCGCGCGTCACGCTCGCGCTGGCCGTCATCGCGGTTCCCGTTGCCGACGTGACCTTGAAGCTGCCGCCATTCATCCGCTCCGTTCCAACCGAGTCCCAGGCGCGGCGGATCCTGGCCGGGGTCCTCCCGAACGTGTACCGGGCCTTCGAGCTCAGGGACGAGACGGCGGCGTACGACCGTCTCGCCGTCAGCGTGACGGGGCCGACGCTGACGGAGGTGTACCTGGAGCATCGCCGCGCACTCGAGATGGAGGAGCGTGGGGGAGCGAGGGCTCGGGTGGAGGCGGTGGAGGTGCTGGAGGTGCGGGACGTCGAGCCGGCCGCCGATGGGGGTTTCACGGCGGAGGCCGGCTGGAAGGTCGGCGGGACGGTGACCCACTTCGGCCACCGACACTTCCGCCAGAACGGCTACGACGCGCGCGTCGAGCTGCTGCCGGACGACGGAACCTGGAAGGTCCGCTCGATCGAGATCCTCGAGGAAGAGCGGCTGAGATAGGTGAGATCGAGCTGAGATGGAGATAGA
>JBDHIM010000011.1:0-32397 GCA_039587445.1 Gemmatimonadota bacterium | reverse complement strand
GCCCCAGATCGGCGCGAAGACGAACTGCATCGCCGAGTAGGCGCCGATGATGCCTCCGACCGCGAGCGGGCTCCCCCCGAAATCCGTGGCGAAGAACGGCAGGAGCGGCAAGACGATGCCGAAGCCGATGAGGTTGATGACAACGGTGAGGAAGACGACACCCAACGAGAGGCCACGGCGGCGGTCTGCCCCCGAAGAAGTCAGAGCTCACCGCCCATGTCGAAGCCGGGCGACAGCAGCCCGCGCTCGGCCAGGTGAGCCAGGTGAGCTCGAACGGCGCCCTCGGCGGCTGCTTCCAGCTCGGCCGGCAGAACGGGGTAGACACGCCGCCTGATCGCATCCAACGACCCTGCCCCCGCCTCGAGGGCATCTCGGATCTGACGCTCGCGCTCGAGACGGTGGTGCCGATAGCCCTCAAGGAGCGCGCCCGCTTCGGCCACGGGGGGACCGTGTCCGGGCAGGATGCGCTCGGGTCTCAGAGAGATGAGACGACTGAGACTCGCCAGGTACGAGCTCATGTTTCCGTCCGGCGGCGCGACCAGGGTCGACCCCTCTCCGAGCACCGTGTCACCGGTGAACAGCCAGCGGGCTGGCTGCAGACAGAAGCTCAGCGCGTCGGCCGAATGTCCCGGGGTCTCCAAGGCGTCGAGGTGCGCCGAGCCACCGTCGACCTCGATTCGGTCGCCATCGCCGAGCGGTCGTCCCTCCAGCCCGATACGGGCGAGGGTTTGCGGCGACGCTGCGAGAGATGCACCGAACTCCTCGGCCGCCCTGTGAGCCAGAGCCGCATGATCGTGGTGGGCATGGGTCAGGCAGACCCACTCCACGACTGCCTCCCCGACCAGCTCAAACAGCCTGTCGATGCCCCCCGGCCGATCCGGCCCTGGATCCAACAAGACCGCCCGCCGGGTCCCGATCCTGTAACTTCGGGTGCCATCCAGCGTCAGCGGCCCCGGGTTGTCCGACACCACCACACCCACCCCCTCGCCGAGCTCGCTGGCCGCCATCTCGGGAGCGCTACTCCAGCACGACAGGGGCCGGGCGAATGCGTCCGGCTTCGAAGATCAGCTCGGCCAGGATCGGCTTCACCGTGCGGCCTTGAAAGGCGCGGAAGACCTCGTCCAACGAACTGAACCGGTCGAGAAGCTCGAGCGTGGTCCGGGTGGGAAAGAGCATCGGCAGGCGCCCGGCGGCGAAGCGTGCCAGCGCGTCAGCCGGGTCGAGCCAAGCGAACGCCGTGTGTTCGCGGGTCAGCTCCGGCTCTCCGCCTGGATGGCGACCGAGGAAGAAGCGCGTGTCGTAACGCCTGCTGAACTGCACGGGCGTGATCCAGCGTGAGAAGTAGACGACGGTCGACGCATCGAGCCGGACGTCGCTCTCGGCCAGGAGCTCCACGAAGGTCAGCGACCCGTCGAGCAGGCTCTCCCGACGGGCTCGCGCGGCCATCAATGCCGCCGGCGACGCGTCGGCCGCGGCCGGCAAAAGGCCTGTTTCCTCGAAGGCCTCACGCAAAGCCGCGAACACGGCTTGCGGCTCGCCGGCCGACCCGCCCCCTACGCGGCCGATCGCCTCGGGTGAAGAATCTTCCGGATCGACAATACCGCCGGGGAAGACGTGCGCTCCGGCCGCGAAGCGGCTCTCGAGCGGCCGCTCCAAGAGAAGAACCTCGAAGCGACGAGACGTTGAGCGGGCCACGCATATCGTGGCGGCCGATCTGGGCTCGACCGGCGGCGAACCCTCTGGGATGTGGCCTCTCGCGAATTCCTGTTCCTCGATCTCGCGCTGCACGCGCTCCGTGTCCGGAAGCTCGCCGCCTACCATTCGCCTACCACTCGGGCAGTTCCCCCGTCGCGAGCCCCGTCAGGATCAGGAGCAGGAGGAGCGAGGCGAGGACCATGATAAAGCACACCAAGGGGATGAAAACGATGGCGGCTGCCCTGCCCGAGGTCGTCCGGTGGGCCTCCCGCAAGCCCATCACCAAGAGAATCAGTGACCAGACGGCACCCACGATCGGGCCCAGGATCGGAGCCGCCGTGAAGACTGCAGGCCCAGCGCTGTAGCAGAAGACGCGCGCGGTGGCCCGCATGCCGCGGCGCGCCGGAGCCAGGATGATCGCGAAGAGCTGCAGCACGAGAACGCCGACGCCGAGGCCGATCAAGGCGGCGAAGGGCTCGAAAAAGAACTGTACGAGTGGAGCCAGCGGAGCTTCCGGGCGGAATGCCGCGGGTAGTAGCGGCGCGTCGGTCGACCGCCACAACAGCACGAAGAATGCGGAGGTGATCGATACGAGCAAATAGTAGAGCAGGGGCCGGGCCAGAGAGCCTTCCCATGCCAGGCGGCGGAAGAAGGCGGCCGGCTGGAAGAGGCTGTCGCGCCAGGTACGAAGGAGACTGGCGGGAAACGCTACGGTTATATCTTCCCAGGCGACGCTACCGGCCCGCATTTGGTCGGGCTGGGTGACCGCGGCTTCCGACAGCCGGGTGCCGCAAAGCGGGCACTCGAACGTGCCGTGGCCGGATTCGAAGCCGCAGTGCGGGCAGATGGGCAAGTGGACCTCGCGTTGGAGTTCCGGGCAGGGGCGAAGGCGTCTCGAGCGGTGCCTAGCCAGATCGGCCGGCGCGCCCCGGCTGGCTCAGAGAATCCTCAGCGCTCGCTCGCCAGCCAGCGGTAGAAGCCCCGCACGTTCAGGGCGAACCACTCATCGTAGCCACCCCATGACGCGTATTTGTCCAGACTGATTCGCTCGGCCGCCTCGTCCTCGCTCCACCCCGCGTCGAGTGACTGCTGCACGGCGTCCCGCAGAGCTCCGTAGTAGGCGATCTGCCGCTTCACGGCGTCGCGATCTCCGACCGGCCCGTGCCCGAAGGCGATCCTCTCGAACTCCAGAGTGTCCAGTGCCTCGAGCGCCAGGAAGAACTCACGGAACTGATGGCTGCCGAGGTCGCGGTATCCGACGCGATCGTTGGCCACGAAGTCCACCGCGAATGCGATCCGCGCATCGGGTATGAGCCCGACGATCATGCTCGCGGTGTGGCTCGGGCCGAGGTAGACCAGGCGGACCTCCCGTCCCCCCGGTTTCAGGGTGAGGCGGCCGCTGAAGGTCACGTCGGGTGGCGGGAGGCTGGGATTCGCCGCCTCCAGGAGTGGCGCCAGTCCGTTCTCATGGCCGATGATCAGGGTTCGGCCGCCAAATATCGTTCGCAGAACACCAGCGCCGGAGACATGGTCGGCGTGGTGGTGACTGTAGACGATGGCGAGAAGCGGGACGCCGGGAGCCGCGGCCCGGATCTCCTGGGCCAGGATGCGGGCCGCATCATCGGAGATCGGATCAAACGCGACGACTCCGTCGTCCGTTACGACGAACAACGTGTTGTAGGCTCCATAGCTGAACTGGAAGACCCCCTCTGCCAACTCCGTCGTCGCCCACTCCGTCTCCTGGGCCGAGGCTTCCGTCTCCGCGAAGAGTCCGCCCAGAACGCCCACCACCAGGATCGACGCCGAGGATGCGAGCCGGCTTCGCACCCGAATCTCCCTCCGGGCGACGCCCATCAATCCAGAAGCCTCAATGGCATCACGAGGCAAAGGTAGTCGGAGTCACCTTCCGCGGGCTGCAACGTCGCCGCCCGCTCCGGAGCCTTGAAGCTCAGCTTCACATCGTCGTCCGACATGTAACGCATCACCTCGAGAAGGTAGTTCGCGTTGAAGCCGATTTCGAGTTCCTCTCCGTCGTAATCGACCGCTAGCTCGTCCTCGGCCTCACCCAGGTCGGGCGTCTGCACGCGGAACTTCACCGCGCCAGGCTCGAACAGCAGCCGCACCCGGTGCGTTTGGTCGCTCGCAACGACGGCCATCCGCCGGATGGCTGACTCCAAGCCGGCACGGTTCGCCACCACCTGCTTGTCGTTGTCCTTCGGTATGACCTGATCGAAGTTCGGGTAGGGCCCCTCGATCAGTCGAGTGAAGACGGCCCGCCGCTCCGAGCGAAAGGCCAGGTGGTTCGCAGACCGGGCGATCTCCAGCTGCTCTTCGGCGTCGAACAGCCGTTCCACCTGGCCAAGTGCTTTCGGCGGCACGATCAGATCTGCCTCCGGGGCGCCCGCCTCGTGGAGGTCCTTGGTCATCATGGCAAGCCGGTGTCCGTTCGTGGCCACCATCGTCGTCGACTCCGGGCGGAGCTGCCAGAGCACACCATTCAGGATCGGTCGGCTCTCTTCCGTGGAGGCAGCGAAAGAGGTGTGGGAGATCAGCTCCTGGAGCGCCTCCGCCGACATCTTCCAGCTCTCCGAGAAGTCCACTTCCGGGAAGGTCGGGAACTCCCCTTCCGGGAGGCCGTACAGCTTGAATTTGCTCCGTCCACACTCGATTCGTATCTGATCCTGATCGGCGATCAGGTGAACCGGAGCGTCCTCCAGTTCCCGGGTGATCTCCGAGAACTTCTTGGCCGGGACGGTCACGGCTCCCTCTTCCTCCACCTCCGCGTCGATCGTCACCTGGACGGAGATGTCCAAGTCTGTACCACACAGCTGTACGGAGTCCCCGTCGGCCCGCAACAGGATGTTCGAGAGTACCGGCAGCGTCGTCCGCGCCGGGATCGTGGCGGAGACGGCTCCCAACCCCTTCCGTAGCTTCTCACGTGTAATGGACAGCTTCATTCCGAACCTCGTTCGTCCGCGATTGAAAAGGTGGGGTAGTTAGTTCTACTCCCTACCTGTAGAAATAAATCTTAGTAGTAGTAGTAGGGCGTGTTGGAAAGTGGAAAACCTCTCGCTAACACCCCGAGCAGACCCGAGCGGTCCACGATGACGGGTGCGACGGCAGTGTCGAACGTCGGGGGAAGCCGGTGGCGAACAGGTAGGCTGACTCCACATCACCGACTCGACGGCACTCGTCATCCACCGCGATCCGGGCTGGCTCCACGCCGTCTGCGGCATCTTTCTACAACCCGTGGGAAAAACCCGTCGGGGTCGCCATGCAGGCGTCGGTGCGGCTCAACTGGCCAGCGCTTCCTGAAGCTTGCGCACCCGGGACCGGAAGGTAGGATCGCCCGCCATCTCGGCCTCCACCTTGTTGACTGAGTGAATGACCGTCGAGTGGTCGCGCCCGCCGAAGATCGATCCGATGTCCGTATACGGCAGATCGAGGGTCGTCTTGATCAGGTACATGGCGACCTGGCGCGGCACGACCAGGGTACGGGTTCGGCGCTTGGACTTCATGTCGTCGACAGTCACGTTCCAGTGTTCGGCGGTCCGCTCGACGATCTGCTCCGGCGTGGTCCGAACACGTTCGGCGTACGGTTCGGGCTCGGTGTCCAGAGCTTCGCGCGCCAGGTCCAGGTTGATCTCCCTGCGCGTGAGCGAGCTGAAGGCGAGTAGCTTGATGAGGGCCCCTTCGAGCTGGCGCACGGACGTCTTCCTGATGCGGGCGATGTACTCGATGACCTCGTCGTCCATGCACAGGCCGTCTTCCTCGGCCTTCTTCTGCAGGATGGCGATGCGCGTCTCGAAGTCGGGCGGTTTGATGTCGGTGACGAGTCCCCACTCGAAGCGCGAGACGAGGCGCTCCTGGAGTCCGGGGATCTCGGGCGGCGGGCGGTCCGACGTGATGACGATCTGCTTCTGGGCATCGTACAGCGCGTTGAACGTGTGGAAGAACTCTTCCTGAGTGCCCTCCTTGTTTCCCAGGAAGTGCACATCATCCACCAGGAGAACGTCGATCTTGCGATATCGCTGCCGGAAGTTGGCGGTTCGACCGCTCTGGATCGCGCCGATCATCTCGTTGGTGAACTGCTCGGATGTCGTGTAGACGACCCTGCGCTCGGGGAAGCGATCGAGGATCGCGTGACCGATAGCGTGCATCAGGTGGGTCTTGCCGAGTCCGGTATCGCCGTAGATGAACAGCGGGTTGTACGCCGCCGCCGGGGCGTCGGCGACCCGGCGGCAGGCGGCGGTGGCGAGCTGATTGTGCCCTCCGATCACGAATCGATCGAAGCGATATCGGTCGTTCAGTCCGATCGCGGCGGGATCGGTCGGCAGCGGCGCGACCTCGTGACCAAGGTCGTCCACCACCTCCTGGTCCAGGGGTTTTCCACCGAGCTCCGGGAACTCCAGCCGCTCGTCCTGCCCATGGTGCTCGAAGCGAACCTGCAGCGGCCTTCCGAGCTCTCGCTCGGCCAACTCCCGAAGCAGTCCGCCGTACTTATCCTCGATCCACTCAACCGCGAACTTCGTTGGCGCGGCCACGACGAGGGTCTCGTCCGTGAGCGCGATCGCTTCCGTGGAGGCGAGCCAGGTAGCGAACGTCTGCTCGGGCAGCACCTCTTGAGAGGCTTGGGCGATGCGGGACCAGACTTGGGTGGCGGTTAGTTCCATGCGATGTCGTTTGCTACCTACCGGGAAGGCTCGGGGCCGGTCGATGATTCCGGGCCGACACCCGGGGGGCGTCAACCTAGACGGACCGTTCGGGCGTTGTCAACGGCCATTCCGTCGGCCGCCTGGTGGCGCCGGATAGTTTGACAGTTCAGGTGGGCGAATCTACACTTCTGGGCTTTCTTCCGGCGTGGAACACCCCCGCGAAACACGGTTATACGGGGCCGCGTCCTGCCGGACAGGCTGCGCGTGCGCCGGTGCACGCGCGGTCCGGAGCTTTTACCCGAGCCACCAATTCCGAGCGCCATGCAACCGACGTACAGGAACCCCAGCAACAGGAAACGGCGGAAGGACCACGGCTTCCGGGCCCGAATGAAGACGAAGGCCGGCCGACGCGTCCTCGCCCGCCGCAGGAAGAAGGGCCGAAAGCGCCTAACCGTGAGCGACGAATTCCGCCGCAAGCGGCGAAGTCGCTGACGCCCGCCCGTCCCTGGCGCATCCTCCCGCGCCGTCTCACATGAAGGACGAGAGATTTCCGCGCGCGGCGCGAATCGGCAGCGGCCGAGAGATCCGGGAGCTCCTGCGAAGGGGCCGTCGCTGCCGGTTCGGACCGGTGGATCTGTTCGTTGGCCCGGCGGAAGAGGACCGACCGCGCGTCGGTGTGATCGTGCCGCGATACGGCCACAGCGCCGTGGAGCGAAACCGGCTGCGCAGGCGGGTCAGGGAGATCGCTCGTCGAGAGTGGCTCCCTGTTGCGTGGGGGCGGGAGCGCCATCTCGACGTGCTGATACGGGCGCGAAGAGAAGCGTACGATCGCTCCTTCGAGGAGCTCCGGGCAATCGTTCTCGAGAGCGTGGAGCGCCCATGCGGCGTGTGATCGTGGCTTTGATTCGAGCCTATCAGGGAGGTCTCTCGCCCCTGCTCCCCGGCGCCTGCCGGTTCACGCCCACGTGTTCCCAGTACGCACTGGAAGCCGTATCCGATCACGGGCCTCTAAAGGGGAGTTGGCTCGCGACGAAACGCCTGTTTCGCTGTCATCCCTTCGGCGGGTTCGGATACGACCCCGTTCCGCCGAGCGCCGAGGCTCCGGGAAGCGGTCGGCATGTGGTCGAGGGGATCGCCGAGCCGGGGGTGGGTGACTGATGGAGCGACGACTGTTGATCGCCATCGGCCTCATGCTCGGAGTCATCGCGCTCACAAACCTGATCTTCCCGCCCCTCCGCACCGAAGCTCCCCAGGGGACGGCGGACACCGCCGCCGCCGTCATGGATACAGCTCGGTCCGGCGGCCTCGACCCGCTGGAAGGGGCGGTGCAGGAAGAGGCGCCGACAGAGCCCGTGGAGGAACGCCTCGTGGATCCGGGGCGGGAGGTGCCGGCCGACACCATAGAGGTGGTTTCGCCGCTGTACCGTCTGCGGTTCCTGACAAGGGGTGCGGCCCTGGTCTCGGCGCAGCTGTCGACCTACGGGTCATACGCTCCGGATGATCCCGAGTCCGTTCCGGTCGAGCTGGTGCGCCCGAGCGACCGGCTTATGGGGTTCCGTGTGGCCGTGGGGCCGGACACGCTCGACCTGTCGGACCGGCCGTTCGAGCCGAGCGCCAGCGAGATCAGGGTGTCGGAGGCTTCGCCGAGAGACTCTCTCACCTTCCACTACGTGATCGGGTCGACCGAGCGCGGACCGCTGGGCTTCAGAGTCACGTACCACTTCGACGCCACCCGTTACCTGGTCCGCGTTCGTGGAGAGTTCGAGGGCGTGGGCGACCGTGGCTACACGATCGCCATGTCGCTGGGCGAGGGCCTTCGGACCAACGAAGCGTCCGCGAAGGAGGATTTCAGTCAACTGGCGCTGGTCACGAGGGGAAGAAGCGGCATCCAGAGCCACAGGCTCTCCTCCGTCGATGATGGAGAGCGAGAGGCGGCCGAGGGTGGTCCCTTCGACTGGGTGGCGGTCAAGAACAAATACTTCCTGATCGCTTACCTGGTGGCCGAAGGAAGCCCTGGCTTCGGGGGGTTGCTCCTCGACGGTCTCTCCGACGATAACGCGGCCCGGATGACGCCCACGCTACCGGTGCCTGCCGGATCGCCCGAGTTCTCCTTCGACGCCTACCTAGGTCCGCAGGATTATGCGCGACTGACGGAGATCGGCAACGACCTGCACAACGTGAACCCCGTGGGCTGGCGGTGGCTGCAGCCCGTGATCCGGCCTCTGGTCGCGATCGTCATGGCCATTCTCAGCTGGATGCACGGGGCGCTCGGGCTGGCTTGGGGCTGGGTGCTCATCCTCTTCGGCGTCCTGATGCGGATCGTCCTCTTCCCGCTATACCAGAAGTCGATGCGTGCACAGATGGCGCAGATGAGGGTGCAGCCGCTGATGAAGGACATTCGGGAAAAGTACAAGGACGAGCCGCAGCGAATGCAGCAGGAGATGATGCGGCTTTACAAGGAGCACAACGTGAACCCGCTGGCGGGCTGCCTGCCAATGATGCTCCCCTTCCCGGTCCTGATCACGCTCTTCTTCGTCTTCCGGAATACGATCGTGTTCCGCGGGGTCCCGTTCCTCTGGCTCCCCGATCTCTCTCTCAAGGACCCGTTCTACATCGTCCCCCTCCTCATGGGCGGCTCGATGTTCCTGCTAATGTGGATCGGCCAGCGGGGCATGGAGCAGACGGCGCAGACGAGGATGATGGGCTACGGGATGCCGATTATGTTCACCTTCCTGTTCGCCAACTTCCCGTCCGGGCTGAACCTCTACTACGCCACGAGCAACTTCGCCTCCCTTCCACAGCAGCTCTACATCGCCAGGGAGCGACAAAAGGCGAAGGGCGCGGAGCCTTCCGCGGACGAAAACGGGGCAGCCACAGGTGAGGGCGGGCCCAAAGCACCGGGAGGCGCCGGCAAGGCCAGCGCCGGAAAAGCCGGGAAGAAGAGCGGCGCGGGAGGTCAAAAGCGTGGTGCGGGAAAGAAGCGAGGGTCCTCGAAGAAGAAGACTTCCTCCAGGCGATAGTCCGCGGCAGGTGCGGTCCGGCGAAGGAAAATGAAGGGACGAGACCGGCCCTTTCGGGCCGACACGATCGCCGCCATCTCGACGGCTCCCGGGAGAGCGGGGATCTCGGTCGTCCGCGTCAGCGGACCGGACGCTGTCGTCGTGGCGGAGAGACTGGGCATTCCCCAGCTTGCTCCGCGTCGAGCCACGCTGGCCCCCGTCCACCATCCAGAAG
Organism: Gemmatimonadota bacterium; assembly: GCA_039587445.1. Lineage (GTDB taxonomy): Bacteria > Gemmatimonadota > Gemmatimonadetes > Palauibacterales > Palauibacteraceae. The sequence continues at coordinate 22,813 of JBDHIM010000011.1, read as the reverse complement.
ACGGTCGGATGGTCGACCGTGCCGTCCTGACGCTCCATCTCGCGCCGTTATCCTACACCGGGGACGACCTTCTGGAGATCAGTGGGCACGGAGGCTTTCTCGTCCCCCAGCTAATCCTGGACGCCGCCTGCGCGGCCGGTGCACGTCTGGCGAAGCCCGGCGAATTCACGAGAAGAGCCTTTCTGAACGGCAGAATCGACCTCGTTCAGGCCGAGGCCACACTGGACCTGATCGACGCGCGCTCCGAGGCGGCACACAAATCGGCTCTCTTCCAGCTGGAGCGAGGTCTCTCACGCCGGATCGAAGCGTTGCGGGACGAGGTGATCGGCCTGTTGGCGTTGCTCGCTTACGAGATCGACTTTCCGGAGGAGGACGACGGCCCCGTCCCGGAGTCGCGGATCGCGGAAGCGGCCGATTCGCTGACCAAGGGCCTGCGCGAGCTTCTGCTGCACGCGCCCGAGGGTGAGATGGTGAGGGACGGAGCCCTTACCGTGATCGCAGGTCGGCCAAACGCGGGCAAGTCCAGCCTCTTCAACGCGTTGCTTGGAGAAGAGCGAGCGATCGTCACGGAACTTCCGGGAACGACGAGGGACGCGATCGAGGCGGTCCTCAGCGTAGAGGGCTATCCGTTTCGTCTCGTGGACACGGCCGGCATAAGAAGGCGACCTGGAAGGGTCGAGGGCCTTGGCATCGAGGTGGCCGAAAGCTATCTGCAGAAGGCCGATCTCATCCTATTCTGCGCGGAGACGGGACGGCTTCTCGGCGCGGAGGAGCGGCAGTTCCTCGAGAGGTGGTCGATTGAGGGGAAGGCGGGCCAGCCAGAGGGTCCGGGACCCGTCGTCATCACCGTGAGGACCAAGGCGAATGTCTCGCGGGGTACCGCCCGGGTAACCGCGAGCGAGGTGGAGATCTCGGCCGTCGAGGGCCTCGGCCTCGAGGCGTTGCGAAGCCGGATGCTAGCCGCCGCCTACGCGGGACTGCGCGACTCCGGGGAGATGCCGTTGGTCACGCGCCGGCGTCAGTCGAGGGCTCTAGGACAGGCGCTTGACGATGTGCAAGCCTTTGTGACTACACGAGATAGGGGACATCCGCCCGAGATCGCCGAAACTCATCTTCAGGACGCTCGGCATGCTCTCGAGGAGCTGCTGGGCGTCGTCGACACGGAAGACGTTCTGGACGTACTCTTCTCGGGGTTCTGCGTGGGAAAGTGAATCGGCGACTCTCGTCCACGTCAGGATCACTGGTGACGGTGAGAATCCCGGCCTGACACGGCCGCTTTACCTTTCTACAAAGCGTCGCGTCGCGAGTCTTGGAGGATATCCGTCGCGCAGGTTCGCCCCGACCTAGGCCGCGCGCTGGCAGCGCACGCAGACGAACGTCTTGAGGCCCTTCAAGGTGATCTTCGTGAGCTCTGTGCTGCAGCGCGGACAGGCCGCTCCGTTCCCACGGTGGTTGATCAACCAGCCGGGATCGGCGTGCGCCGCCTGCCAGTGGAGGGTCGCGCGCCGAAGAACCCGTCGGAGGTAGAGGTGAACCCGCTCCAGCTGGCGCTCGCCCATCAGACCGACCTTCAGATCGGGCCGATAGCCGGCCTGGAAGCAGATCTCGTCCGCGTACTCGTTACCTATGCCGGCGATCGCGGCCGGATTCATTAGAAAGCCTTTTAGGGAGCTGCGCGGATGCGCGACGGCGAGCTCGACGAACGTCTCGACGGTCAGGTCTTCGCTCAGCGGGTCGATACCGAGGCTCTCAGGCCCGCCGAGGGCGGCGAGGTCGCTGCCCTCCACGAGCCGCACCGTGTCACGGGTCCCGGGTGCGTCGAACCGCAACTCCCGGCCCGCCGCGAACTGTAACCGGAGGCCACTGCTCTCGTCTGGTGGCACCGTTTGGGACTCCAGGTAGATGCGACCGTCGTCTCCCATGTCGAACACGAGACTGTACTCGGAGCGGAAACGAAGGACGATGTACTTCCCGTGCCTCTCGACGGCGTCGATCGCGTGGGACTCGATCTTCTCTTGAGCGACCTTTGGGTCGACATCCACATCCGGATCATCGATGAGCACGGCCGAGATGGTCTTTCCGGTCGCGTAACCGGCGAAACCCTCGATCATTCGTTCGACATCGGGAAGTTCTATCACCACATCACCTCCGAAAGCCCAGGGGAAGGTCGCCGCCCGTCGAAACTAGGCCGAAGGGAATACACCGGATGTTGGCGAAAGTGCCGGTCGAGCCGGGTGCTCTCAGAGAGCGATTTGAAAGCCCTCAGGCAGGCTGTCTCGGCACGGAATCTCCTCCGCGGAGAGGATGCGTGCGTGGCGGGGGCCGGTCCGAATCCTCTCGATGAAGGCCTGCACGCCGGAGATGGGACCAGCCACGTGGATCTCCACCGATCCATCGGGGAGGTTCCGCACGGTTCCCCGCAGGGAGAGCTCCACCGCGATCTCCCGCGTCCACCAGCGGAATCCGACGCCTTGAACGCGGCCGCGGAGCACTACGCCCCGGCGGGTTTCCTCGGGTGAGGTAGGGTCGAAGGCATTGTTGGAGATCATGGAACCCATTCGTCACGTCCAAGGTAATGCGAGCGGCGCCGAGCCGCGCGGCTGCGGTCTCGAGGGCATCCGGACATATTTACGAACGGCGCGGGTCGGATTGCCGCCTGGCTGACAGCTTGTGAGGGATACCGGGACGTATGAAGACGAGCTACGACGTGATCGTTGTGGGGGGAGGCCACGCGGGGTGCGAGGCCGCGAACGCTGCGGCCAGGTTAGGTGCAGAGACACTACTCATCACGACTGTGCTCGCGCGGGTGGCCCAGATGTCCTGCAACCCGGCCATCGGAGGGATTGCAAAAGGGACCGTGGCCAGGGAGGTGGATGCGCTGGGTGGCCTGATGGGGCGCGCGACCGACCGCTCCACCCTGCATCTCAGAATGCTCAATCGCTCCAAGGGACCTGCCGTCTGGGCCCCGCGAGCGCAGTGCGATCGTGGGCTCTATCCTCGTGCGATTCGCACCTTGTTGGAGGAAAGCGAGCGACTCGATCTCTACCAGGGGATGGTCGAGGCGCTCCGACTTCGGGGAGACCGCGTAAGTGGTGTCTCTTGCGCCGATGGAAGCGAGTTTCGGTCGGAGCGGGTGGTGCTCACGGCGGGGACGTTCCTGCGAGGTAGCATAAAGATGGGCGTGAGTCGGTCGATCGCGGCCGGCCGTGCCGGGGACCCTCCTTCCATGGAGCTCGCCGAGCAGCTGCGGGACCTGGGTCTCTCGGCCGAGCGATTCAAGACGGGAACACCTCCGAGGGTCGACGGCCGGACCGTGGATTTCACGAAGCTCATCCGGCAGGAGAGTGAACGGGAGCCGCTGAGGTTCTCCCACTGGGAGAGAACGGGCGGTCTCGCGCGAATGCCATGCTGGATAGGCGCGGCTGGCGCCGGGGTCCGCGAGGTCGTAGAGGCCAATCTGAGCGAATCCGCTATGTACGGCGGTGCGATCGCCGCCCGTGGCCCGCGGTATTGTCCCTCGATCGAGGACAAGGTGAAGAAGTTCCCCGACGCGGAGAGCCACCAGCTCTTCCTCGAGCCCGAGGGGCTGGAAACGAGCGAGCTGTATGTGAACGGACTCTCGACGTCGATGCCACCTGATGTGCAGCGCGAGCTCCTGGCGCGGGTATCAGGCCTCGAGCACGCCCGGATGACACAACCGGGATACGCCATAGAGTACGACTTCTTCCCCCCGCAGCAGCTCGACCCAACCCTGGAGCTCAAGCTCCTGCGTGGGCTCTACTTCGCCGGCCAGATCAACGGGACGACGGGTTACGAAGAGGCGGCCGGGCAGGGGATCGTCGCCGGCATTAACGCTGGACTGGCCGCGCTCGAGCGGGAAGCCTGGGTACCGCGCCGCGATGAGGCGTACCTGGGGGTTCTGGTCGATGATCTCGTGACCAGGGGAGTGGACGAACCGTACCGTCTTTTCACCTCTCGAGCCGAGTTTCGTCTCACATTGCGCCAGGACAACTGCCTGGAACGCCTGGGCCCGATTGCGGAGAAGCTCGGAACGCTCACCGAAGAGGAACGCGCACGATTGGGCCGGTTCATGGAGGAGTTGGGACGGGCGAGAACGTGGGCGAGGACAACGAGCCTGGAGCCGAGAGCGGTGAACGGACTCCTGCAGGAGCGCGGCACGACGCCGCTAACGCAGAAACAACCACTGAGGGTCCTGCTAAAACGTCCGCAGGTGCGGCTCGAAGACCTGGTGGGCGCGGACGGGCCGCTGGAAGCGAATGGCTTCGATCCCGATGTCCTCGCCGTCGTGGAGATGGAGGTGAAGTACGAGGGCTACCTGGGCAGGGAGCGGGACCGCGTGGAATCGCTGCGTCGTCGTGAGAGCATGTCGCTGCCCGCGGCGGCGCCCTATCTGGAGATGGGTTCGCTGTCTTTCGAGGCGCGGCAGAAGCTCGAGCGGGTACGGCCACGAACGCTCGGCCAAGCGGGGAGAGTCCCCGGGATTTCGCCTGCTGACCTGCAGAACCTCCTTGTGGAGCTTCGGAGGCGAGAGCTTGCGAGCACGGGCGTTGATCGCGATGAAACCGACGCACCAACGAGGTGAACGCACCGACGAGGAGGACGGCTTGGCTGCGAGGCCGAGATGTTCCACGTGAAACACTCCCCACGCGCGGACGCGTCCATCGGGACTTTCGACGTCTCCGTGGGGGTGCAGACGAGCAGGGTCGTCGAGTTAAGCTCCTCAAATCATGTTACATGTGCCCTTTTCCACAATCGTGGAACGCTGTGTTTCACGTGGAACACTCTTTGCTTGGCGCGGCTGTCGACCCTGCTCTATATTGGCCACGTCCCGAACATCCGTCCTCAACAAGCGGCGGTCTCAGCTGTTCTCGACTCGACGATACGAACGAACTCGGCTCACCAGCCCTCCGGCGCTCGCTGCCGGAGGGGACTGTGAAAGCGCTGGAGCCCGCCAGTTGATCCCGCAGAGGAGCGCATGAGCCGGATCATCTCCATCGCCAACCAGAAGGGCGGCGTCGGGAAAACCACGACGGCGATCAACCTCGGTGCCTCGCTGGCGATCGCGGAGCGACGCACTCTGGTGCTGGACTGCGATCCCCAGAGTAATGCGACCAGCGGGTTCGGGATTCGCAAGAACGCCAGCAGGCCTTCGGTATACGAGTGCGTCGTCGAAGGGAAGCCGCTGGCCGACGCGATCCACCACGAGGTCCATTTTCCGTATCTGGATGTTGCGCCTGCCAGCAGAGACCTGTCGGGCGCCGAGGTGGAGCTCATGGCGCGGCCGAACCGCAACCGCCGACTGCGTAGGGCCCTGGAGCCCGTTCGCGGCTCATACGACTACGTTCTCGTGGATTCGCCGCCCTCCCTGGGCGTGCTGACCCTGAATGCGCTGACCGCCTCGGATTCGGTCATCATACCCATTCAGTGCGAGTTCTACGCACTCGAGGGGCTCAGTCAGCTTCTGAACACGGTCCGCTTGGTGCAGCGTAACATCAATCAGGAATTACAGATCGAGGGTGTGCTCCTCACTATGTACGACTCTCGCCTGAACCTGTCGAAGCAAGTGGCGGCCGAAGCCAGGGAGTATTTCGGTAGAAAGGTGTTCGACACCATGATACCCAGGAACATCCGGCTGGCCGAAGCGCCAAGCTTCGGTAAGCCGATCGCCCTTTACGACGTACTTTCAACCGGCGCTCGCGGCTATCTGAGTTTGGCAAACGAACTGATCGAGCGCGACGAACCGACGAGGAAGGTTGGCTAAGAGCGACACGCGACTCGGGAGAGGCCTCGGCGCCCTTCTGAGCGAGAACCTGGATGATCTGGATGGCTCGGAGTTCGAGCTCCCGCTCGACGACCTGAGTCCCAACCCCTACCAGCCCAGGAGCTCGCTCTCCGAGGAGGCACTTGGTGAGCTCGTGGCTTCGATTCGAGAGCACGGGCTTCTTCAACCTCTCGTCGTGCGCAGCCGAGACGCAGGGTGGGAGATCGTGGCGGGTGAGCGTCGCTGGCGGGCGCTGAAGCTGTTGGGGTGGAAGACCGCCCCGGTTATCGTGCGGGACCTGACCGACGAGCAGATGCTGCTCGTAGCCCTCGTCGAGAACCTGCAGAGAGAGGAGCTGTCGGCCCTCGAGGAGGCGCGCAGCTACCAGCAGCTGGCGGACGAGTTCGGGCTTACCCAGCAGAAGATAGCTGCGCGAGTCGGCAAGGACCGATCCACGGTCGCCAACGCCCTGCGGCTGCTCACGCTGCCGGGGGCTGTGCAGGAGATGGTACACGATAACCGGCTCAGTGCCGGCCACGCCCGGGCCATTCTGGGCCTTCGAGGCGAGTCCGCCCAGCAGCGCATGGCGGAGGAGATCGTCTCGCGAGGGCTTTCAGTCCGGCAAACCGAGAGGAAGGTGCAGCGGCTCCGCGATCCCCCATCGGCCAAGGAGGGGCCGAAGAAGAGCTCGGATCAGGCCCAAGACCCCTATGTTCGGCGAGCCCAGCAGGTGCTGGAGCGGGCGCTCGGAACCGAGGTGACCGTGAGACTCAAGATGGGGGATGCCGGCGAGATTCGCGTCCTGTTCCACGATGCGGAAGATTTTGATCGACTGCTCGGTCTCATGACGGGCCGGCCGGCGTCCGAGCTCTGAGCGGGACGGGTCGTAATGCGAAATCTGCGGGATCGCGCCTGGACGATCGTCTTTCTCTCCGGGAAGGACACGGAGTCACATTCCTACCGGCTTCGGGCCGGCAGGGTTGTCGCCGTTGCCTCGGCAGTGGTGACCCTTCTTCTTTCGCTTGGGTGGCTGGCGGGACGAGCCTGGGAAAGGGTGAGCGAATCCGCAGCGGCACGGGAGCTGTCCGAGGAGGTGGAACGGCTCTCTGTCGAGCGGACTCAGATGATGGAATTGGCGTCGAGGCTCGAGAGGATGGAGGGAGACTACCGCCGCCTCCAGAAAGCGCTGGGTAGCAGCGGCTCGGGCCCCGATGCGGGCGATATCTGGCTGCCACCGCTCGACGTGTCGGGCAACGCGTTCGAGCCGGCCGGCGCCTCGGAAGGCTCACTCCGGTGGCCTCTCCCGCAACGTGGGTACATCACGCGCTCTCACAGAGCGGACGCAGGGGCGGCTCATGCCGGGATAGATATCGCGGTGCCTGCTGGCACGTATGTTCGTGCGAGCGGTGGCGGTGTGGTGGCGGATGTCGGCGTGAACAGCAGCTACGGTCGCTACGTGCGAATCGAGCACGGCGAAGACCTCTCCACCCTATACGGTCATAACGCCTGGACCTTCGTGACCGAGGGCGATTCCGTCGAGGCGCTCGAAGTGATAGCGCTCTCAGGGAGCACGGGACAATCGACGGGACCTCATCTGCATTTCGAGGCTAGGCAGCGCGGCCGGATGATAGACCCCCTGGAACTGGTGAGTCCCTGAGATCGGCGACCTTGACCTTGATCTAGGACGGGCAGGACCCGAGAACCAACCGCATTGGGAAAAGGACAGACGATGGCGAAGGATAACCGAACGGAAAGCCGAGAGCTGAGCGACGTCGTCTCGATCATCGGCCCGGGAATGCAGGTCGTTGGCGATTGTACGAGCGACGGAGTCGTCCGGATCGAAGGACGTGTCGAGGGCGTCATCAGAGCTGCGAAGTCCGTCGTAGTGGGGAAAGACGGCTTCGTAACCGGAGATATCGAGACGCAGGACCTTATTGTTGCCGGGCGCGTTGCGGGCACGATCACGGCGCAGAGCCGCGTAGAACTGCAGGCCTCCTGCCACGTCGAAGGCGATATACGCAGCCGACGCGTGAAGCTCGACGAAGGAGGACGGGTCGAGGGTCGGTTGCACATGGGTGCGGAAACGGCGAAGCCGGAGATGCCGAGGAAGGGAGCCGGGGCCCCTCAGCTGTCCCGTCCCGCCCAGAGTACCCAACAAAAGGGGACCCCTCAGGGTCTACAAACACCTCTCGGGTCGGACTCCTGAGCCGGGGGAAAACGGTGAGCTGGCGGCAGCTCGTCAGCAGCGCCTCACCGCGGGACCCGCGCCTCCGTCTCGCTCTTGTTTTTGCGGCGTGTTCGGCCGGTCAGCCGTCGGTCTGGCCGGAGGGCGTTCCACATCATTCCACATCTAGCGCCGGGCCGTTCGGGCTCGACGCGGGTTTTCCACAAGACCTTTGACGGACGCCCTTCTATTTCTCGCCGGCCTGGTCGCGATCACGTTCGGTGCGGATTGGCTCGTCACCGGCTCCTCCAGGGTTGCTGCAAGAATGGGCGTCAGCCCCCTGGTCGTCGGCCTGACCGTCGTGGCGTTCGGCACGTCCGCTCCGGAGTTGTTCGTGAGCAGCCTGGCGGCGTTGCGTGGCCAGGCGGGCTTGGCGATCGGGAACATCATGGGCTCGACCGTCGCGAACGTCGGCCTCATCGCTGGGCTCGGAGCGATGATAAGACCGATCGACGTGCAACGACGGCTCCTGGCCCGAGAGAGTCCACTCCTGATCCTGGTGCTGATCATCGTCATGCTCCTCTCCTGGAACGACGCGCTCGGGCGGCTCGATGGTCTGGCGCTGCTGGCCGGATTCGTCATCTACCTGGGCGTCATGCTCCGGATGGAGGGCAGCGGCGCCTTCGCTGGGGGGCCGGGCAAGGAGCCTGACCCGAGAGTAGCGGATGAAACCACCGTCCCGGCGGCAGAATCCGAAGGTGCGGGCGGCAGGGGCCCGGACCGGACGGTGGCGCTCCTGTGGTTGCGCACCGTCGTCGGACTGGTCGCCCTCCTCGTCGGCGCCCATTGGCTCGTCGAGTCGGCGGTGTCGATCGCCAGGGTCTTTCAGGTGCCGGAGGAGGTGATAGGGGCGACGATGGTGGCGCTAGGGACGTCGATCCCGGAGTTGGCCTCGACCGTAGCCGCAGCCATAAGGGGCCTGGGCGACATAGCGATCGGCAACATCATCGGCTCCAACATTTTCAACCTCGGCCTGGTTCTTGGCACAGCGGCCATCCTCAGTCCGCTCCGCTTGCCGCCCGAAGTCGTTGTGCGGCAGGTGGTTCCCGCGCTTTTCTTCTGTGCGCTTCTCATCCCCCTCGCGTATACCGGCAGAAAGGTAGATCGTGCAGAAGGCTTCTTTCTGCTTTGCCTGTACGGTGTGTTCATCTACTCAGTCATCTGGCGCGTCTAGGAGCCATCCGTCGGAATGTCCGCAGGCTCCGCCGGCCGGGCACCGTCGAAGGCCGGTACCTGGCATTTCCAAGACCCCGCATTCGCCGTCTCCTTGTAAAGCACCGCTGTAAAGCTTAGCTTTTAACGACGCTCTGATAGGGCCCACGCCTGGACGCCTGGAGCAGACTGCTAGATGTCTCAGTCCGTGAAGATGAGCAGCAAGCACCAAATCGTCGTGCCGCGCGAGGCACGGGACGCGCTGGCCCTGAAGGCGGGCGATCGCCTTCTCGTCACCGTGCGGGACGACTCCGTCGTCGAGCTCGAACGCGAACCGGCGGATCTGGTCGCCGAGTTGGAGGGCCTCTTCGCCCCGTTGGGGAGGAACGTGTGGCCCGAATTGGGTGAGTAAGCGAGCCGGGTTCCACCGCCGCATCGAGGATGCCCGCCGAATACACCTCGACCCGTTTGTGATAGCCTATCATTTGATAGGGCAGCCACCCTTCGTTGATCTCACAAGACTATTGTTCACAAGCATTCGCGGCGGGCGAGTGCGAGCGCAAACCTCGGCGCTGTCGATATACCAGTTACTCACGGAGCCGTATAGGGAGGGAGAGGACGGACTGGCTGAGCGGGCGTTCAAGTACCTTGGGGGCCATCCGGGACTGGAGATCCTGCCGGTGACGGCGGCGGTGTCGCGGCAGGCGGCGGAGGTACAGGCGAAGCTGGGAGGTACGCCGGAGCGCTCGATCCAGGTGGCTACGGCACTCTTGGGAGGTGCCAAGGCCTATGTGGCTCACAAGACGGCACTTCGCCGGATTGCGGGGATGGAGATTATCAGCCTGGATGATTTCGCGGCAGAGTAACCGCCGCCGCGGAGGTTGGGATCCTGCATCGGTGGGCTGCTCAGAGGGGCCGGAAGAGTAGGCCGCACGGCATTTTGGGCGCGAAGTAGGTCGACTTTGGCGGCAAGCGTCTTCCCTCGCGGACGACTGCCCACAGGCTGTCCAGCGAGACCGGTGGCAGCAGAAAGGCGGCGGCTTCGGGCGCCGGCTCAGCGGCGGCGGCTTCGGGGTCCTGGTGATACGAGAGGAGGCCGGCCGCGGAAGCGGCGTCCGCGTCACGGCCCGCAAAGCGGCGCAGGACGAGTCGATCGAGAAGCACGGAGGCAAGAGCGGCCTCGGTCCGCGTCAGCCCGGCCCGCTCGGCTGCTCCCGACCGCGCCTGCAGAAGAAGCGCTGTCGGGACGGCCGCCGCCGTGCGCGGGCCAGGAGCCGCGAGGACGCCGATCGCCGATCCGCCCCTGTTCTGCACCTCCTGGGCGAGGGCTCTCGGTTCCCCGGTGCCGGGCTCCATCTGGAAGGAATCCTCCAGCTGTGCGCGCCAGTCGAAAGGTAGTCCACCCAGACGCCGATGCGTCGCCCGGACGATCAGTCCGTCGTCGTGCTCGCTCACGACGGCGGCGAGAACACGCCGAGCACCGGGACGGTCGGGGAGCTGCCGGGAGAGCTCGAGGGCTGTCTCATAGCGGTGATGTCCGTCCGCGATCAGGAGGTCGTCGTCCGCGACCACATCGAGGATCCGCTTCTGATGCTCCGGCGGAATCACGCGAACGGTATGCGCGATGCCGTCCTCGGTCGTCGCCTCAAGCATCGGCTCCCCAAGCCCCGCCCGCGCAAGCAGTTCGGGGAGTTCCCGCTCGGAGTCGCGGGCGACGAAGAAGATAGGCGAGAGCTGCGCCTCGCATGCTTTCATCAGCGCCAGGCGGTCCTCTTTCGGGCCGCGGTGCGTGCGCTCGTGCGGGAGGACCTCACCGCTCTCGAACTCGGCCAGCCCGACGGCCGCCAGCACGGCATGGCGGACGACCGTGCGCCCCATGTAGGAGAACTCCTGACTGTAGGAGTAGAGCTGGTCGCGGTCGGCGCGGGCGAGAACGCCGGAAGCCAGCCACTCGCTCATGCGGCTGGAAGCCAGGACGTATCGTGCCGGCGCATCACCCTCGGGCAGAACGAGGCGGACCGCGTTGAAGGGGCTGAGATCTCGGAGGTGCTGCGCCTCCTCGGGGTCGATGACGTCGTAAGGAGGAGAGATCAGCTGCGATGGATCTCCGGCGGCTGCCGCGTAGTGGATCGATGCGGTCGGGAAAATCGCTGCCATTCTGGTGCTCCTGGGCGCGAGGCACGGTCTGAAAGCGCGAAGATATCGGCCCGAGTACCCGCCGAACCATAGTAGCCAGTCTTGCAGGGTATATCGGCGTAGCTAGGTTGCTCCGCCGGGTCGGACGAGGCCTCCGATCAACGGGACCATCCACGAGAGAGGCCGAAGGAGCTTGGGAAGGAGAGGGGCATTGCCGGATCGCTCAGTCGTCGCCGAGGGTGCCGGGTTGCGGTCGATTCGAGGGCTTTTGGTGGACATCGACGGCACGCTCCACGTCGCCGGGAGACCGATCGCAGGGGCCGCGGTAGCCCTTGATGCTCTGAGGAGTCGCATTCCCTTCCTGTTCACGACGAACACGAGCCGCATGCCTCGCACGGAAGTGGCTGCCGTTCTCGACTCGATGGGCTTCGAGACTCGTGAGGACGAGGTGCTTACGGCCACGGTCGCGGCGGCTCTTCGCCTTCGAGAAGCAGGGGTGACGCGCGTACAGCTTCTCGCTCCGCAGTCGGTGATGCGGGATTTCTCAGCCTTCGAGATCACGGAAGCGGCTCCCGAAGCCGTCGTCGTCGCAGACCTGGGAGCGGGCTTCACCTTCGAAGTCCTGAACTCTGCTTTCCGCAGCTTGCTGGAGGGAGCCCGCCTCGTGGCCATCCACAGGAACCGGTACTGGATCACGGAGGCCGGGCCGACGCTGGACGCGGGGCCTTTCGTCGCGGCGCTCGAGGTCGCCGCGCAGACGGAGGCGGAGCTCGTGGGAAAGCCGGCGCCTGCGTTCTTCGAGATGGCGGCTGCCACCCTCGGCGTTCCTCTGGATGGACTCGCCGTGGTGGGCGATGATCCGGAGACGGACGTCGCGGGTGCCCGTCGCGCCGGCCTTCTGGCCATCCAGGTGCGGACCGGGAAGTTCGACGCAGCGGGGCCGCAGGAGGCCGATCTCATCATCGACTCGATTCGAGACCTCCCACCCTTACTCTTCGGAGCGGAAGCATGAGCTGCTCACGATCCTCGAGGCTCCTTCTCGGCGCGCTTGTAACAGCCGTTAGTCTCGGGTCGCTGGAGGAGGCCAGAGCTCAACGGTCGCCCTCCGACTACCTCGGATATCCGGTTGGTGCAGATCGGCGCCTCGCCGATTGGACGGAGGTCACCGGTTACCTGGCCGAGCTCGCGAGCCTGAGCGAGCGGATCCGCATCGACACGCTGGGAAATACCACGTTGGGGCGGCCGTTCGTGCTCCTTACAATCAGCGACCCGACGAACCTCGCCTCGCTGGATGATATCCAGGAGACACAGCTGCAGCTCGCGGACCCGAGGCTGATTCGCGATCAGGGCCACCTCGAGGAGCTGGTTGGGACCGGCCGGAGCATCGTGCTCATCACCTGCTCCGTTCACTCCACCGAGGTGGGCAGCACGCTGGTTCCACTTCGCATCGCCTACCGGCTGGCGACCTCGGCCGAGCCGGATGTCAAGGAGATCCTGGCCAACACGGTCGTACTGCTCATCCCTTCCCTGAACCCCGACGGGGTGGACAAGGTGGTCGCCTGGTACAGGACCTCACTCGGTACGGAATGGGAGGGAGCGTCACCGCCTTTCCTCTATCACCACTACATCGGCCACGACAACAATCGGGACTGGTACGCCTTTACCCAGGTCGAGACACAGATGACCGTGGATCAGGTCCACAACGCCTGGCACCCGCAGATCGTGCACGACATCCATCAGCAGGGACGCCACGGGAGTCGCTTCTTCGTGCCGCCGTGGATCGATCCGATCGAGCCGAACGTGGATCCGATGGTCGTCGCGTCTGGGAACGCTCTCGGTTCCGAGATCGCGTGGAGCCTCCTGCGTGAGGGCAAGAAAGGGGTCGTGCTCAACGCGACGTACGACGCCTGGACGCCCGCGCGTGCCTACCAGCACTACCACGCCGGGGTTCGGATCCTTACCGAGACGGCGAGCGCGAAGCTGGCGACGCCGGTGGAAGTGGATGCCGAGGAGTTGGAGCCCGGTCGCGGCTTCGACCCGCGCGAAAGATCCTGGAATTTCCCGGTCCCCTGGGAGGGTGGCAGTTGGCATCTCACGGACATCGTGGACTACATGGAGGCCGGTGCGTTCGCACTCCTGAGGCATGCCGCCCGGAACCGAGAGGTCTGGCTGCGGAACTTCGTCGGCATAGGCGAGCGAGCAGTCGCCGGGTGGCCGGGTTGGCCGGCAGCGTGGATCGTTCCGCCGGCCCGTGGCGAGGGCGCGAAAGGGCCGTGGCCTGAGATCGGGGTGGCTCGGCTGATCGGTGTTCTTCGGGCGGGTGATGTGGAGGTGGATCGCGCGCTGCAGTCCTTCGAGGCCGAGGGTCGGCGCTTCCCCGCCGGATCGTACATCGTCGAGATGCGGCAGCCGTACGCCGCGTTCGCCCAGACCCTGCTCGAGGCCCAACGGTACCCGGACCGGCGGGCCTACGACGGCGGGCCGCTTCTCAAACCGTACGACGTGACGGCGCACACCCTGCCGTTACTGTTCGGTGTCGAGGCGGTGGCGGTGGAAGAGCCGATCGAGGTCGAGAGGGAAGTCGTGCTCGAGGCGCCGGCCTATCCAGTACCGCTGCCGGAGGCTGCGGGCTTGGTGGGGTCTGACGAGCGTGTCGCCCTCTATCAACCCTGGGCTCCTTCCATGGATGAAGGCTGGACCCGGTGGATCTTCGACCGGTACGGCGTGCCTTACGCCACCGTCCGCAACGAGGATATCAACGGCGACGCTCTGGATGGCTTCACCTCGGTTCTCCTGGCCTCCATACCGGCCGACGTCCTTCGAGATGGCCTGGAGCAGGACTCGCTTCCCCCGGAGTTCACCGGCGGATTGAATGCAGACGGCGTCGACGCCCTGCGCCGATTCGTGGAGCGCGGCGGGACGCTGGTTGCCTTCGATCGATCGGTCGAGTGGGTGATCGACGAGCTGGGCCTTCCCGTACGGAACCTGCTGTCCGGCCTGGAAGAGGAGGCGTATGCGGCCCCGGGTTCGCTCGTCAGGATCGAGTTGGAATCCCGACATCCGATGACGGCGCGCATGCCCGGGGCCGTGGCCGGCTGGCTGCAGGGGGGGCCGGCGTTAGAAGCAGCCCAGGACGCCCGGGTGCGGGTGGTGGCGCGCTACGCCAGCGAGGGGCTGTTGTTGAGCGGTTGGCTGCAGGGCGAAGAGCACCTGGCGGGGCACCCGGCGATCGTCGACGTGCCGTTGGGCGAAGGGCGCGTCATCCTCTTCGGCATCCGGCCTCAATACCGCGGCCAATCTCTCGCCACCCTACCCCTGCTGTTCGACGCCCTGAAAGCGGCGCCCCACGACTAGACCCGGAAGATCTCGGGGCGCCAGCAGCGAATCCAGAACGCCTTCTAGACCACGTCTTCCGGGAAGGTCTCCAGCACTTCCTGGACCTTGTTCAGGAAGAAAGCGGCCATCGCACCGTCGACGACCCGATGGTCGTAGCTTAGTCCGAAGTAGGACATGTTTCGAATCCCGAGGGCGTCCCCTCCCAGGTCATCCCTGACGACAACCGGGCGCTTTTCGATCACTCCCGTGCCCAGGATCGCCACCTGGGGCTGGTTGATGATCGGCGTTCCAAAGAGGTTTCCGAACACGCCGACGTTCGTGATCGTGAAGGTGCCGCCCTGTATATCGTCGAAGTCGAGCGTCCGGGTACGCGCCTTCTCAGCGAGCGCGTTGGCTCCCTCGGCCAGACCCATCAAGCTTAGTCGATCCGCGTTCTTCAGGACCGGAACGATCAGCTCACGTCCATCGTCGATGGCCACCGCGATTCCGAGGTTGATGTCGCCATGGTAGACGATGCGGGTGCCGTCGACGGAGGCGTTGAGAATGGGGTAGGCCTTCAGGCCCTCGACAATGGCCCTCATGATGAACGGCCCGTACGTCAGCTTCACGCCCTCGGCCTCGAACTTCGGCTTGAACTTCCTCCGGAGCTTGACCACGCGCTCGAAGTCGATCTCGGTGACAGACGTGACGTGCGCGGAGACGTGCTGCGACATGAGCATGTGCTCCATCGTGCGAAGCCGAACACGATTCATATCCTCCACACGGTCGTTCTCGCGGATTGGAACGCGAGGCAGCTTGACCTCCAGGGTCGCTCCGTGGATCGGAAGGTGCAGAACGCCGGGTGGTCCCGCGGGCGCCGCCGCGGTGGATGGTACCCCCGGCGCAGGAGTGGGCGGAGCGGCCGTCGCGGGGATGTCCGCGGCGCCTGGAGCGGCACCGCCCGGCTGAATCCCCCCCTCGTCGATGAAGGTCAGGATGTCGTTTCGCGTGACCCGGCCGGCGATGCCGGAACCCTCGATCCGGGCGATGTCCACCCCGTGCTCGGCAGCGATCTTCCGGACGAGCGGCGTGGAGCGTGTGCGCAGGCGCTCCTCTCGTGACCCCGGGGCGGTGCCCTCTTCGTGCGATGCGGCGGGCGCCTCGACCGTCTCTCCTCCGACTGCAGAGTCGCCGATGGGCGATTCCATGGCCGGAGCCTCGGGCTCGCCGATGGCCGGTGACTCAGCTGCGGGAGCGGGCGCCTCCGCTATCTCGGAGGCCGCAGCCTCGGTGATCTCCGCCGCCGGAGCCGGGGCTTCCTCGGCGGTGGCGGCCGCCGCTCCCGTCTCCGTCTCGATGCGCGCGACAATGGTGTTCACCTCGACCGTGTCGCCTTCCTCGACGAGGATCTCCGCGAGGACTCCGCTGGCTGGAGACGGGATATCGGCGTCGACCTTGTCGGTGGAGATCTCGAAGAGATCCTCGTCCCGTTCGACCGCCGCGCCCACCTCCTTCATCCACTTCGTGAGGGTGCCCTCGGCGATCGACTCGCCCATCTGAGGCATGATCACATCCACCTTGGCCATCTACGTTGTCTCTCTTTCTGCGGGTGCGAAGCCCAGAGCCGGAGGCCGCGGCGCTCTCAGTACGCGAGCATCCAGCGAGCGGCGTCCACGATGTCAGCGGTTTGGGGCAGGTAGTACTCCTCGAGAGGAGGAGAGAACGGGACCGGTGTATCGAGTGCGGTAACCCGCCGAATCGGTGCGTCGAGCCACTCGAACGCCTCCTCACAGATTTGCGAGGCGATCTCGCCGGCGAATCCACCGAAGCGCGGGGCCTCGTGGACAATAAGGACGCGCCCCGTTCGCTTGACGCTCTCCACGATGGTGCTTGTGTCGAGCGGGCGAAGCGTCCGCAGATCCAGAATCTCCAGCTCCGCACCATCTTGTTCGGAGATGCGTGACGCGGCCTCTTCCGCCTTGTAGACCATCGCGCCGTAGGTCACGATCGTGAGATCCGATCCCGGGCGGTGCGTTCGCGCGACGCCCAGGGGCACGATGATCTCTTCATCGATCGGCAGCTCCTCCTTGATCCGCCGATACAGATACTTGTGCTCGAAGTACAGGACGGGATCGGGATCGCGGATGGCGGCGCGCAGCAGGCCCTTCGCATCTCGGGCGGTCGCCGGCGCCACCATCTTGAGGCCGGCTACGTTCGCGAAGTACGACTCCACGTTCTGCGAGTGAAAGGGGCCGGCGTGCGCCCCACCGCCACATGGGCCCCGTATCACCAACGGCGCGCCCACTCCGGTTCGGTAGCGGACCTTCGCCGCGAAATTCACGATCATGTCGAAGGCCGGAGCGATGAAATCGATGAACTGCATCTCAGCGATCGGCTTGAAGCCCATGTGCGCCGCGCCGATCGCGGCACCGACGATGGCAGCTTCGGAGATCGGCGTGTCGATGATCCGCTCCGGACCGAACTCATCCAAAAAGCCCTCGGTGATCTTGAAGGCCCCGCCATAGGTTCCCACATCCTCACCGAGAAGGAAGACGGTCGGGTCGGTCGTCATCTCCTCCCACATCGCCTCGCGGATCGCCTCGAGGTAGGTCGTTTCCTTCGTTCCCCTTTGCGCTTCCTGGTCCTCCGGCGACCGGTTCTGCACGACGAGGTCGACCTTCGAGTCGTTCATGGTCTCATTGCGGGTTGGCCGACATCCTCGTACACCGCTTCCCGCCGGGTCCATGGAACCGGTATGTCCTCTCCCTCGACCGTCCTGAATCTTGCGCCCTCGGGCTCGGGCATCGGCGCAGAGAGAGCCTCCTCTGCGGCTGCAGCGAGCTCGCGTCGCACCGCCTCCTTCACGACGGCCAGAGATGGGCGCGACTCGAAACCCGAGTCGATGAGGTAACGCTCGAACAGGTCGATGGGGTCGCGCGCGCGCCATTCGTGGAGCTCTTCCGCGGGCACATACTCCTGTGAGTCATGCTGGGCGTGGCCTTGCATGCGGTACGTTTCGGCCACGATCAGCGTCACGCCTTCGCCGCGCCGCGCCCGGTCGACCGCCCGTCGGGTCTCGTCGTATACCTGCAGGACGTCATTGCCGTCGACGGACGCCGCAGGGACGCCGTAGGCGGCGGCGACGTCGATCCAATCGGCGACCGCGGCCTGCTGGTCACTGCGGGTGCCGAACGCCCACCTGTTGTGGATGAGGATGACGACCAACGGAAGCCGCTGAACGGCGGCGAGATTGAGTCCCTCGTGCGCGGCGCCCGTACGACTGGCTCCGTCGCCCAGATAAGTCAAGCAGACCCGACGTTCGCCGCGCATGCGGAACGCGAGCGCCACTCCGTTGAGCACGCAAAGATGTGCGCCCAGCGGACCGATTGGACCGAGGAGACCCAAATGTGGAATGGTGAGGTGATGCGCCCTGTCCCTCCCGGCCGAGGGCGATCCGTCGCGGGCCAGATACTGGAGGAGCAGCAGTCGTGGGTCGAGCCCTCGCGTGAGTAGCGCGCCCATCTCCCTCAGCGAAGGGGCCAGCCAATCGCCCTCCTCGAGTGCGAAGGCGCTGCCGACGACCGCCGCCTCCTGACCGCGGCCGTCATAGAGGTCGCCGACCACCTGGCCCTGCTTGAGCAGATGTTCGAGTCGCTCCTCGAGCCCACGGCTCAGAACGAGGTACCGGAACAGTTCCCTGAGCTCTTCACTCGTCAGTGATGACAAAACGCCACTCCACCGCGGAATCGCCGGCGGTCGACAGCGACCGCTCTCGTTTCGGCCCCTCCTCAGGGGCGAATAAAGCGAAGATACCGTGTGACCGGGTCGGTTTCAATCGGGATAGGGTGCTCGAAGGAAACAAGTCGCGGCCCAATACACAAGTTGATGTCGCCGCTTTACGTTAACGCTTTACCTAAAGCGAGATGTAAACCAGGCGAAAGTCGGTCGGGCAGCGCGTGTGGCTCTCAGGCGGAATCCGAATCGATCACGGGGTCGAAGGGAAGGCTTACTATCTCGACGACTTCGTCACCTGAGGGGTCGAGGGCGAGTCGACGGCCTGGTTCCATCTCTGTCCGTGCGAGACCGAGCGCAATGCGGCCGAAGCGAGGGGAGTCGACGATCGAGGTGATCAGTCCCCGCTCCCGGTCACCTTCGAAGAGGGGTTGGCCGGCGGCGAAGGTCGGGCCGCCCGAGTGGCTGGAGGAAGGGGCGACGAGCCGAAAGCCCCTCATAGTGCGGTTCACGTGGCCCCTGAAGTGGATTCTCGCCACGACCTCCTGGCCCGTATAGCAACCTTTGTCGAAGCTGATCGCCCTCGCGTCCTGTCCGGTCTCCTGAGCCAGGTTCTCTTCGCTGAAGTCGCTCCCGAAGACCGGAATGCCGCGCTCGACGCGGAGGATCTCCCAGGCCTCGGGCTCGACTTCCCGTCCCCCGAGCTCCAAGACCGAGGCCAAGAGCCCGGAGCGCACGTCCTCCCGATCCTCCGCCGACACGTAAAGGTCTAGGCCTGGGCCTTCGATGACCTCTCGGCGCGCGAGGAGAGCGTCCTTTCCCGCAACCTCGACCGGGCGGGACTCCAAGTGGTCCATGCCCTCCGTCACGGCGGCGCCAGCCCAGTCGTCGATCGCCGCCGAGGCCAGTGGCCCGACCACCGCCAGGCGGCGCGTCTCGGTTTCGTCGAACCTGGCGTAGATGGGAGGAAGGTACTTTCGGAGGTGGGCGAGCCCCGACTCGAGACAGCTCGAAGGCATGTCCAGCCAGTATGCCGCGTCGAGGCGAAGGAGCCTCATCTCGGCAACTGGCCGCCCCTTCGGTGTGAGCATGAAGGCGTAGAGGGCCTGGCCGACGGAGAGCCGCTTCACGTCGTTCGTCACCAGCCCGTGCAACATCTCGCCGGCCCGATCTCCCGAGACGCTGAGGATGATCCGGGTGCTCTCGTCCAGAAGCCCGGCGCTCTCTATGAGCGCATGATGCTGGGCCGAACTGTCGCGTTCGTTGCGCACGACTGCCTCCAACTCCTCTC
Source organism: Gemmatimonadota bacterium (assembly GCA_039587445.1). Taxonomy (GTDB): domain Bacteria; phylum Gemmatimonadota; class Gemmatimonadetes; order Palauibacterales; family Palauibacteraceae. The sequence goes on along the minus strand of JBDHIM010000011.1, from coordinate 3,181 downwards.
CAGCGCTTCCGGTGACGAGACCTCGGTGGACGAATCACGCATCAGGGGCAAAAAAAACGGTCCCCGGCGTTAACCGGGGACCGAGAGATTAGGCCGCGCGCTTGGCTTTACATCAGCGGAGGCCTGAGCCGCCGCGCGACGGCCATCGGCAAGAGGGAGTTACATACCCATTTCACCGGCGCGACCGTCCCACTCGAGGACGAAGGTCACCCGGCGGTTCTCGATGCCGCTCTGCGGATTCTGTGCACCGGTGTTGCCCGCATTGACCTGACGGTTGGCAACCTCGCCGTAGCTCACGGCACGCACCCGGTCAGTGTTCATTCCAGCGCTGACAAGGTAGGACCGCACGTTCTCGGCGCGGCGACGACCGAGGTCGTAGTTGTGGGCCACCGAGCCAGCTTGGTCGGTAAAGCCCTCGAGCGTCACGAGAGCATTGCCGTGCTCGCGGCTCATCACTCTGGCGAACTCGTCCAGGACCGGCTTGTCAACGTCCCGGATCACGTCCTCGTTGAAGTCGAAGTAGACGGGCAGGCCCAGAGCCATGCCGCCGCAGCCGCACTCCTCGAACTGCCGGCGCAGCGCGGCCAGATCGTCCTCGAGCGCGCTGACGCGACCCTCGAGATCGGCGACGGCCGCAGCCAGACCCGCAAGACCCGCCAACTGAGCAGCGTGCTCGTCGAGGCTGCTGTTGATGGCGGCGAAGCGCGCATCAAGCTCCTCGACGTGTACGAGATGGCTGCAACCACCTGCGAGCACGACGGCAGCCAATGCCGCGACCGCTGTCTTGAGCGAACTTCCCTTCTTACCCATGCAGGCCTCCCTTTCAGGGATAATAAACCCTTGTCGAGCGCAGACGTCGCGTCTCGATGTACATGTTAACGCGAATGGGGGGGCCAATAAAACTGTAAACCCGAGCCCGTTCGCGCAAGTAGGCACAAACTGTCGCGCGCTCCAAAGCGCACGTGCAAGGACGAGGCCAGATAAGCCTGCCCAAGCCCTCAAGCTCTCACACTTTAGCTCAATTCACCTCTCAGCGTAACCCCATGGCGGCTTACTCGAGCGCCACCTCGGAAGAGCTCAGACCTCGTCGCGAGCTTCCTGAGCCGTGGGAGCCATGTAGGCGCGGTGCCAGTCGACGGATCTGCGCCAACCCTCCTCCGTGGAGACGGTCGGCTTCCATCCCAGCTCCTCTCGGATGAGCGCATCGTCGTACGGATCTCCCTCCGTGAAGAGGCGGACGCGGCGAGGGGTGACCAGGCGCGGACGGACGCCCGGGATGATTCGCCCGACCACCGCCCCGATGCGACCTGCCGCGATAAAGAGCTGCACGGGAAGGGGCAGAACGGGCGCGTCGGGCCCACGGCCGGCCGCGATTCGGACCAAGGTTTTCTGGGTGAGCTCGCCGTCATCGGTCACATTGTAGGTCCGCCAGGCAGCAACGTCCTGCGTGGCCGCCAGCCACGCTGCCAGCGCCACGTTGCCGGCGTAGACGAGGGGTAGATCGTTTGCACCCATCCCCAGCGTGGTGAGCACCGGGCGAGAGGTCCACCGAAAGACACGGGGCGTAAACAGGCGGTCGCGCTCGCCCATCACCATGTCCGGTCTCAAGATGCACCACTCGATGCGCCGGTCCACCTTCCGCACCACCTCTTCAGCCATGCGCTTCGTGAGGCTGTAGTGATCCTCCTCGGGGATCGGGTCGTCCAGAGGGGTCTCCTCGTCCAGAGGGAGCGTGTTCTCGTCGAAGGGTGCTCCGTATGCTGCCACGCTCGAGATGTGAACGAACCGCCGGGCGCCGGAGTCGACCGCCTCCTTGAGGATCCGGCGCGTGCCCTCGACATTCACCTCCACGTGGCGCTCCATGGAGGCAGGCTTACCGAGTTGGGCGCCGGCGTGGACGACGACCTCGCAGCCATCGGCAGCGCCGCTTACGGATTCGGGATCCGTCAGGTCGGCGAGAACGAACTCACAGCCGAGCTCCTCGAGAAAGGCGGCATCGCTGGAGGGTCGGATGAGAGCACGAACTTTCCACTCGCGGAAGAGAGCCGCGGTGTGGCTGCCGATCAGACCGGTTCCTCCGGTGACCAACGCGGTGGCCGATAGAGCGTCGAGGTCCGATCCGGAATCCGGCTCCGCGTGAGAGGGGGTTTCGGCGTCCAGGGCTTCGGGCGAGCCAGGCTCTTCCGGAGAGTCGAACAGTGAGTAGGAGTCGTCCTCCTGGTCGTGCATCTTTTTTCCAACCCCTGTACGAGTTGCAGCTAGCCGCGATTCGGTAGCTGCCGTCGGTCACTATGCTTGGAAGGTAGCACCTGCTGGAGGGTGGGTGTGCCGATGTGGGCAAAGAAAAAGGGCGCGACCGCGAGGTCGCGCCCTTCGGGCGCCGGGACAGCCTGAAGCTAAGGCGTGCGTCCGGCCGATCAGTCCTCGGCTAGAGGACGTTGATCCGGATGTTCAACCCGACCGGAATATCGATGAACGTTCCGAACCCTGACTCGCCATACAGACTTGCGAGCGGATCGGAGTCCTCCTCGTTGCCGAACATGACGTTCCCGCCACCGAAGATGCCGATCTCACCGCAGACCCTCGCCCGCGCCGGCGTGCAGTCCCCGACCTCGAACCCGAGGCGGATCCCGGCCTTGAACTCGGGATAGGCGTCCTGCCAGTCGATGAGGCAGAGACCACCGATCCCGTCGCATCCGAGGTCGCTAGTGTCATCGGGGGAGGGATCGCGGAGGTCGACCTTCTGCGAGTTCACGAACACCGCTCCACCGAGCAGGTAGAGCTGGAACTTGAACTTGCTGTCGGGCTTGTTGATGAAGTCGAAGTCGATGCCGCCGTTGACGTGGAACAGGGTGATGTTCGGCCCCCGTCCATCGGAGAAGTCGCTGCTGAGCGGGACCGCAATCGCAACATCCTGACCCTTGAGCAGATCAAAGTCACTACCGACGCGAAGGCCGACGAGGTCGCTGACCGCGTAGCCGAAGCCGAAGCCGAACGTTGGCCCGCCCTTCGCGACGTTGCTGAGAGAGCCGGTCGGAATCGCATAGCCCCCATTCACGTCGAAGGACCAGATCTTCGACGCGTAGGCTTGGGCGTTCGCGGCCTGCGGGATGGCCACCATGACAACAGCCGCCATCAGGAGCGAGCGGAGTAATCTGTAGCGGAGCATGTCAGTTTTCCT
>JBDHIM010000117.1:0-8814 GCA_039587445.1 Gemmatimonadota bacterium | reverse complement strand
GCCGCCTCTTCGTTCCCCAAAGCACGCTCCGTCATCGCGACGCCGTACCAGGCCGCCGCCACGGTGGAATCTCGCGACGCGGCCCCCAGATAGTGCTCTCTGGCCGTCTCGTACTCCCCGGAGCTGAAGGCCGCATTTCCGGCGTCGATGAGCACGGCAATCTCGTGGGGGATCTCGTCTCGCGCGACAGTCATGTCGTCCAGCGGATCGGAACCACAGCCTGAGCCGACGAGCGCGGCTGAACACAGGACCGCCGGAATCAAGATCTTCATCTTCATGGTCTCATCTTCATGGTGTCGGGCTCCCGATAATCGGACGTCAGGCCGTCGGGTTCGCCGTGTAGCCGAGATAGGTCAGGACGATGATGTACAGCACCGCCGCGATCACGATCCACGTGAGCAGCGGATTCGGCTCGCCGCGCTCCGAGCGTCGATCAAGGAACGGGATGAGGAACAGAAGCAGGCCGGCCAGCATGAACGCGAAGATCCCGATGATCTCCCCTTCGATCCCCATGATGTGAGCCGGCAGGTACTTCAGCGTCTGAAACATGAACATGAAGTACCACTCGGGCTTGATGCCGGCCGGCGCCGGTGCGAACGGATCGGCCTTCTCACCCAGCTCTGCCGGGAAGAAAGCGGCCAGGGCGGCCAGAATCGCGAGCGCCGTCAGCCAGCCGACCAGGTCCCGCAGCAGGAAGTTGGGGAAGAAGGGCATTGCCCCTCGCGCCCCTCCCTCCCGCTCGACGCTCGGTGGCACGCTCATCCCCTTCTTCTGGACGAGAAAGAGGTGAATCCCGAGGAGGACGAAACAAAGGAACGGCAGGACCCACACGTGGAACGCGTAGAAGCGCGTCAGCGTCGCGCCCGACACATCGTCTCCGCCCTTCAACACCTTGCCGATGAAGCCGCCCACCAGAGGTATGGCGGCCGGGATCTCCGTGCCCACCCGCGTCGCGAAGTAGGACAGCTCGTTCCACGGCAGAAGGTAGCCCGTGAAGCCGAACGCCATGGCCAGGATGAGCAGCACCACCCCCGAGAGCCAGGTGATCTCCCGCGGGCTGCGATAGGCCCTGAGCAGAAGAACGCTGAAGAGATGGAGAAAAGCCGTGAAGATCATCAGGTTGGCCGCCCAGTGGTGAATGGAGCGGAACAGCCAACCGAACTCCACCTCCGCCATCAGGAACTGGATCGACTCGTAAGCGTCCTCGGCGCTGGGCCGGTAGTAGAAGAGAAGCAACACGCCGGTGGCGATCTGGACGATGAAGAGAAAGAGGGTCATCCCGCCCAGGTAGTACCAGACGGTGTGCTTGTGGACTGGCACCTGCTTCTGCGTCGCCATCTCCCCGACCGCAGCCAGGCCCAGACGATCGTCCAGCCAGACGGCCAGACGGCCCAAAGGCTCCCGAATGCGCGCCACGCTCAGCCTCTGCTCACGACGATCTCGTCCTCTCGGACGTTCACGACATAGGCTTCGAGCGGGGCCGGCGGCGGCCCCGAGACGTTGAGGCCGTTGAGATCGAAGTGTCCGTTGTGGCAGGCGCACCAGATGTGGCCGATGTCATCCCGGTACTGGACGATGCAATTCAGGTGGGTGCACGTGGCCGAGAACGCCCGCAGTTCCCCCGAGGGGGTGCGCACCAGGATGCCCGCCCGATTACCGAACTTGAAGATCTCGGCCGAGTTCGCCGCCAGGTCGCTGGCTTTGATCGGGAGGGCGATTCGGCCGACGCCGGCGGTATGATGTAGCGGGTCACCGGATAGAACACCGCGACGAGGAACGCGCCGACCGCGGTACCGAAGAACCACCGGATGAAGTTCCTCCGCGGCGTACCCTTGGCTGGCCCTGCTTCCGTCACTCGTCGGTCCTCCCGTTTAGCCCCATCGCACTTTCCCGGGCCGGCGTCGTTCTAGCCATCTCCAATCTCCTTCCGGACGTCGGCCACGGCCGCAGCGCCCAGGCCAAGAAGTCGCGCCATTCGGCCCACCAGGTGCTCTTCGCGTCTCGCCAGCTCTCCGTCCGACAGAACCAGGCTCCACATGTCCTTGAGCAGCGCCGTCTTCTGCTCGGCGGTGAACCCCTCCGCGATGAGGCCGGTGAACTGGGAGATATCCCTGGCCTCGGTTCGCTCCCTATCGGCAAGCTCGATGAGCTTGGCCGCCTGCGTGGCGTCCAGATCGAATTGGCGTCGGATCAGCTCCTCGAGGTGGGCCCGCTCGCTGTCGGCGAACCGCCGGTCGGCGTAGGCGAGCTCGAGGAGCACGGCGCAGGCCGCGAGGCGGAGATCGCCGGGCGCGGCGCCCCCTTCCCTTGTCATCGACTGGAAGAAGAAGGAGCGCACCGAGTCGAGCGTCCCCTCCACCTTCGCCTCCGCCTCCCGGATCTTCAGGAGAAGCCCGGCGATGAGGATGAGGATGATGAGGCTCGAGATTGCGAGACCGGCTTTCCGGAATCGGAGCTCGCGAAGCGCGTCCAGGCCACGCGTGTGGGCACGCTTCGTCACGTCCAGGCCTACACCGACCTCCTCGGCCACAGCCTCCACCGTGAAGGCGTGGACGGCCGTTCGGGCCGTGATCAGTGAGCTGAGCGCGTCACCCAGCTCGAACTGCGCCTGACTTACCTCCATCCCGGCGTTCTCGGCCGCCTCGAGCACGGAGTCCGCCGCTTCGAACCCGGTGACGAGCGAATCCATGAGCGCTCGCATGGCCGTCGCCGCCTTTCCACCCTCGTCATCATCCAGATGGCACTCCGCGCAAATCGCGTCGTCTCCCATGCCGAGGAATTCCTCGGTCGGACGGACGACCGCGTGGTTCGCGTGGCACGCGGAGCAGCCCGGTTCCCCAAGGTCGTTGAGGAATTCGGAGTGTTCGCTCTCGCCGAACAGGTCGGCCATGACGACGTGACACTGCCCGCAGACGTTCCCGACCCAGGAGATGCCGGGCGGGCTCGCGCCGTGGTTCCCGTGGCAGTCGTTGCAGGTCGGCGCCGACAGGTCGGCGCCCTCCGAGAGGGCCTCCCAATGCACGCTCTCGTTGTAGCGGTCGAGCTGGTTGGTCGGGATGCGATACGGGCCCATCCGTTCCTTGTCTGCGTGGCATGCACCGCAGGTCTCCGGCACCTGAACGGGATGGACGCTCGAGGTCGGGTCGGACGCCGGCTTGGTGGTATGCGCGAGGTGGCAGCTCACGCAGGTCGCGACGTTCGGATCATCGTCCTCCAGCAGTCGGCGACCGTGCACCGACGTTCGGTACTCCGCGACCTGATCGACCCTGAGGGAGGGGTTGAACTGTCGCATGAACTGCGCGTCGGAGTGACAGCGGCCGCATACCTCGATGATCTGCGACGGATCTGGCTTCCCTATGTAGCCCTTCGCGGGATCCTTGGCGGCCTCCTCGGCCTCCGGTCCTGCGGCTGTCCCGTCACCGCCGTGGCAAGCTACGCAGCCGAACCCCCGCTCGGCGTGGATGTCGTCCTCGTACAGCTGCGCAGGTCGGGAGAGAACGTCGTCGTCCAGGTCCCGGTGGCAGGAGACACAGCCGTCGTCCACCTGCTGGGCCTGAACGGAGGGCGTGAGGGAAGGAATGGCGAGCGGGATCGCCACCAGGCAAATCGTGATCAGATCCCTCGGTCTCATAGCGGGCAGCCGCGCGACCACGGAGAGAGACCACACCCTGCAATAGTCATACGATGCATTCCAGAACGTAGCGTGCGCAGAGGAGACTGGCGACGCTCGGCAATATGGGACTTCGAGGCCGCTCGAAGGCCGCTGGCTACGGATCGAAGATCGCGCGGGTATGGCAGATGCCGCAGGATTGCTTGCTTCGATCCGCGACCCGCTCCGGATCGAAGTCGGGGCCGTGCGGGCTCACGCGCCACCCGGCCTTCGCGGAATGACAGCGCAGGCAGGAGTCCTGCTGGTGGCAGCTCGCACATTCCTCCATCCCCTGCCGCGCGGCTCTTCCGTGGGAGAGCAGCCAGTCCGGCTGGAGGTTGTGGAACGCGTTGCCCCGCGTGGCCCCGGCGTCCCCGAACCCGAGGTTCGTGTGGCAGTCCCGGCAGAACACCTCGGTGGAGTGGCAGTCGGTGCAGTCCGAGCGGACCGCGTACGCGTCAGCCGCGTGCCGCATGATGAAGTTGACGGGATGGAAGCCTCCGGCCGTCTCCGCCGAGGGAACGGCGGCCACGCCCGGATCCTCGCCAGCCTTCTGGGCCTGGTGGCGGGCCGATGGCACGGAGGGCAGCGGTGGCTGCCCCGTGCCTCGGAGCGCGTGGCAGTCGACGCACTCGGCCTCCGCATGGCAGGCGGAGCAGTTCGGCAAGCCAAGCGACGCGGCCGTGGCGTGCTGGGCGGCGAAGGTGAAGTCGTGTCCGGGAGGCCGCAGCGCGACGACCTGAACACCCTCCGGGCCACCCTTGACGGGCTCCGCCAGGGCCGCGAGGAAGGGCGCGCTATCACCGTGGCAGCCCGAGCAGCTCGGCCGCGCGTGGCAGTTGGCGCAGCTCTCGATCGCCCCTGCCGCCTCGGTGCCGTGCACCGTCGCCCAGTCGGACTCCTCGTGGCTCGCGGGCGTCGGCCACCAGCCCTCCCGATCCGCGGTCAGGGAGGCCACCCGAGCATCCGTGGGAAGGGCGGCGATCGCGGAGACCTCTCCGGCGTTCACGTGGCAACGAGAGCAGCTCTCCTGCGCGTGGCAGAAGACGCAGTTGGCGTCCGCAGACACCGCCGCCTCGCCGTGAACGGAGATGAAGTCATCCTGCTCGTGGCTGAACGGGTTCGGAAACGCGGCGATCTGGCCCGCTGTGAGCGTGGTCGCGTCCGCCAGCGAGACGTGGCAGAAGGAGCATTCCGTGTTCGCGGCGAGGTGCGAATCGCCGTCGTGGCAGTCGAAGCAGATGGCGGGCCTCACCGCCCCCACCTCCATGAACTCTTCGGCGTCGGGGAGCCCGTGGCACTCGCCGCACTCCAACTCCTCGATCTCGGCGTGGTCCGGGTGGCTGAAGGCGAGGTTCGTCCCGCGGGGCCCGGGCGCGCTCCAGTCGATCTCGTCCTCTTCGTGGCACTCCAAGCAGTCTGCTTCCGTCACCGACAGCCAGGCCGCCCCGTCTCCCTCCGGGATACCGGCATGGCAGCCGAGGCAGCTGTTGAACATGTCGACGTGGATGTCGTGCGGGAACGGTTCGGCCTGCGGCAGGCTGAGGAGCGCACCGCCGGCGATCAGCAGCGCCGGGAACGCGAGCGCGATCCACCTGGCTACCGGTCTCATATCCCGCCTCCGTCGGCCAACCCGAACCGCCACTGCAGTCCGACGTAGGCCCGGTTCTGCGTCCAGTCCTCGGCGCCCGGCTGGTTCTCGTACGAGATGCGATACAGCGTGTAGCTGCCGATGATCGCGACGTCGCCGAGCGCGATCGACCCGTCGATCCCGCCGCCCTGCACGAACTGCTCACCCACCCGGAACTCGCCGAAGTTCTGCGTCGAGCTGCCGCGCAGGCCGACGTAGGTGCGCGGGCCGAACGTCTTGCCGAACGTGAGGTCGCCGCCGTACCTGACGGCTCCGAACCCGGTGACCGCGCGATAGCCGCCGTCCGCGTACCAGCCGCGGTTCCCCCAGCTCGCGCGGCCGGAGATGGTCCACCCGTAGTCCTTGATCTCCACGAACTGCGCCCCGGCGTTCGCGTCCTCGTACTTCCGGTACCCACCTGCCGCCTCGAGGCTGAGGCCGATCCGCGGAGAGCTCCAGCGAAGGGCGCCGGTCGCCTCGTTGAACGCCACCGGAGAGAACGCGCCCCAGATCGTCCACAGCTCGAAGAACGGAAGGTATCGCCGACCCTGGACGGAGAAGTCGAAGCCCGCAGTGATCGGCGTCGTGATGGTAAGTTTGGCGTCGTTGAAATCGGCGTACGCCATGTCGTACTTGCCCTTGGCGTCGATCGACACGTTGCCGAGCAGGAGGCCGAAATCGAAGGCGAGGCGCTCGGTGTAGAGCGCCAGCTGGTCCGTGCGGATCTCCCTCTGGTAGAGCACGCTACCCGCCAACTTGCGTCCCCACCGGGCCCCGAGCTCAGCGCCGAAGATGAGGCCGCGCCGGTCCGTGGCGAAGAGGTCCGCCTCCTGCATGAGGTCACCGTCGCGCGGCTGGTCGATGTTCGGGGAGAGGCTCCAGCCGGCCCAGCCCTCCACCCAGAGGAACGGGAGGGTCTTCCAGAGGACGGAGGCTCCATCGTAATTGTAATAGCCGAGCCCGTTCGTCAGCTGGATGCGGCCGCCCCGTATCCTGACGTCACGGGTGTCGTACGTCAGGTAGGCGCTCAGAGCGTCGAACTCCTGGCTGGCGCGCGGCCAGATATCGGACGTCCCCACTCGGCCACGAACGGCCACCGTCGCGGAGAGGCCCCGCACCCCGCCCCAGGCCGTGAACCGGAGATCCTGGTTCGTGACCCAGGCGTCTTCCTGAGGTCCCTGTCGGTACCAGCGGCAAAACTCGCCGATCGTACAGCTTACGATCGTCCCATCGGAAAGCTGCCTGACGAGCCCCTCGCCGGACACTTCGCTCTCCGGAAGGCTGTCCCGCTGCATGGTCGGCATCTGGAGGAAGGATCCATCGATCGTGACCGTGCCCCTGACGCCCTGAGCCTGGAGCTGCCCGGGATGGAGAGAGAGCGTCAGGACGACGAGTGGGCCCAAGGCCCACACTCCGTGACCGAACCGTCTCGAGCGAACGATGAGCGGCCTCCTGCCCACGCTAGGGTCGTTTCGCTAAGACTTCACGAGCATGGAGGATCGTCGAGGATCGTCGCGTAGTCCGACCGAGCTCGCAACCGCCGGTTGTCCGGCTCGGCTCGGGAACACACATTAGGGTACTTATGACTCGCTCCGCGCGCAATGCTGTAGTGCGCGTGCACTTAGCCGGGCGTCGTCGGCACCGGCAACACCATCCGGAACGCGAATGGCTGACACGGAAACCGACGCGGAAACCGCGCTCCCGGCACGAGATGAGACGGAACGCGGAGCGCGGAGGAAGGGCCTGGGATTGAGCGGGTTGGCCCTTGTCGGCGTCATCCTCTTTTCCGTCACGTTCGCCGGCATCGTGACCGCGGTCTTCCTTCTCCCACCGGAACACCTGAGGATTCCAGAGCTGCAGCCCGCCGTGCGGGTTGCGAACGAGACGGACTTCCCCGTCGGTGCCAGCCGGATCGTGGCGTGGGGCGACGAGCCGATACTCGTGGTTCGCGGGAGCGAGAGGTTCTGGGCCGTCCAGGGCACGTCGCCGGCCGACGGCTGCATCCTGCGCTGGGAGGCCGAATCGCTACGGGTTGTCTCGCCGTGCACCTACGTCGTCTACGACCTCCGCGGGAACGTCGTCTCCGGCTTGAGCTTGACCCCGCTCAAGCCCTACACGGCCTTCGTTCGCCGCGGAACCTTGTACGTGACGGGCTAGCGCATGAGTGACGAAGAGCAGCGAGGCGATCGGGGACCGACGAGGTGGCTGTCTCGCATCCGTCAGGACGTCATCAGCAGCACCGACGCCCGCCTGCTCGGCTTCCTCCGCTTCCTCGGCCTCCTCTACGGACCGATCGCGCGCAGGCTGCCGATCGACCAGGCGTTCAAGAAGGCCCTCCAGTACCGGCTTCCCGCGCACGTGGGCTGGGGGCACGCTCTGGGTGGGATCACATACCTCCTCTTCATCTTCATGATCGTCACGGGGGTGCTTCTCTCCTTCTACTACCGGCCGTCGGTGCAGGAGGCCTACCCGAGCATCCAGTACATCGTGTCCCGCATCCCGTTCGGCTGGATGCTCCGCGACGTGCACGTCTGGTCGGCGAGTCTGCTCATCGTGGCGGGCGTGGCGCACCTGGTGAGGGTCTTCTTCAGCGGAGCGTACAAGCCGCCGCGTGAGACGAACTGGGTCATCGGCCTCCTTCTCATCCTGACCTTCGTGGCGTTCGGGGCGACCGGGTACCTGCTGCCGTGGGATCAGTGGGCGTACTGGACTACCGCGGAGGTCGTGAGCACGGTTGAGGGCTTTCCCCTCGTCGGCGGCTTCGTCGCCTCGATGATCAAGGGGGACGAGTTCGTCTCCGGAGCGACGCTGAGCCGGTTCTTCGCCCTGCACGTCATCGTGCTTCCATGGGTGACGCTTGGTTTGTTGATCCTCCACTTCGCCCTCGTTCGCACTCACGGCGTCGCGCCGCCCGCCGGGCCTTCGACTCCGGGTGAGGGCATCCCCTTCTGGCCGAACCACCTGGTCCGCACCTTCTCCGTCGGCGTGCTTCTGTTGGCCGCGGTGATCTCGCTCGCCGCCCTCTTCCCCCGACCGGTCGGCGAGCCCGCGAACCCCTACGTCGTTCCGGACGCGCTCGTCTCCACGTGGGTAGTCGTCGATGTCTCGCTCGCCCTCATACGCTACCTGGGAACCTGGGGGCTCGTCCTGTTCTCGCTCCTGGCCGTGATCCTCTTCTTCCTCCCCTTGTTCGACCGGAAGCCGGAGACGGACTGGCGCAAGCGTCCGATCGCGACCTCGCTCGCGGCCCTCTATCTCGTGGGCTTCCTCCTCGCGTGGGCAGCGGGGGCACGCCTCGAGTCCGTGCCTCCAAGCGCCGCGTTGAGGCCGGACGTCGAGGAGAGAGTCCTCCCGCCGGAGGCAGGGGTCGAGACCGGCTCGGCCGAAGGCGACGAAACCGAGGAGGCGCCCGCGGAGGCCGAGCCTGCCGATATCGAACCCGCGGAGGCCGAGCCCGAATCCGGCGACGAAGGATCATGAACTGGGCTCCGCACGTCTGCTCCGCGCTCCTGCTCCTGGCGATCGCCGGGCTCCC
>JBDHIM010000116.1:0-7398 GCA_039587445.1 Gemmatimonadota bacterium | reverse complement strand
GACGTAGCTGTGCTCTCATCACGCCGCAGGAATGCCGTCACGCTCGGTTCTGACGCCACGCGCTGGCGCTGACTCGGCCGCTATTCGGCTTGCAGCGACTCAATCGGGTTCAGCGCGGCTGCGCGTTGGGCAGGATAGACCCCGAACACGAGCGAGACCAAAAGTGCCGCTCCCAGGGCCAGGGCGACTGCGGGGGTCGATACTACTGTTCGCCATTCCGTCGCCCAACCGATCGACGCGGCGGCACCGAGTCCGAAAACCAGCCCGGTAAGCCCTCCACCTCCACCGAGGATCAGCGCCTCGACCAGGAACTGCATCCTCACATCCCGTCGCTTCGCCCCGACGGCCACGCGGAGCCCGATCTCGTTCCGACGCTCCCGGATCGAGAGCAGCATGATCGAGAGGATTCCGACGCCGCCTACGATCAGCGCGATCGAAGCGAGCACTGTGATCAGCCGCTTGAAAGAAGCGGTTGCCTCCCGCTCGGTCTCGAGGACCAACAGCTGGTTCCGGACTCGAAAGTCATCCGGCTTCCGCGCATCGATCCGGTGACGCCTGCGAAGCAGCGACGAGATCTCGGCTGCCGCCGCATCCATGTCTTCCCCCTCCCTCACTTGGACGTACACGAGGTTCAGGTAGTCGACGTTGAACACCCGGCGGAGCCCGGTGCGCAGCGGGATCAGGATCTGGTTGTCCTCATCGCTCCCGCTGTTGAGGCTCGCACCCTTCGACTCGAGCACGCCGATTACTTCGAACGGGATCCGGCCGATCCGGATCATCTCTCCCACCGGATCGACGTCCCGGAAAAGGGTTTCTACGACTCGTGCTCCGAGCACCGTTACTCGAAGGCGCGCCCGCTCTTCCGCTTCGGTGAAATATCGGCCACGGACCGTGGGGAAATTCCGGATGCGCTCGAACTCCGGGGTCGTCGCCCGCACCGTCGTTCTGGTCGAGACGGTACCGTATTTGACCTGCAGGTTGTCATCCATGGACGGAGCGGCCCGCTCAACACGCGAATCCCCGTCGAGCATCGCTTGGGCGTCCGCCCGCGTGAGTGTGGTGACGAGCCCGCCGGTGGTCGAGCGCCCGACGAGCGGGCGGGCCGGGCTGGCGGTCACGACGAGCAGATTGCGCCCCATGGCGTCGATCTGGCCCAGTAGCTCCCGCTCGGCCCCCTCGCCGATCGAGACCATCACGACCACCGCCGCTACTCCTACACCGGTCCCGGAGACCGCGAGGGCTGTGCGAACCCGGTGTCGGAGTAGCGCCTTCCTCGAAAGACCGAGGTTCCGGCGAATCTTCATGGCAGATCCAGGCTGCCAGCTGAGCGTGCCAAGGCCCGAGCGTACGCGTCAGCGAAGCGTCTTGACCGGGTCCAAGTCCGCGGCGCGCCGGGCCGGCGCAACGCCGGCGAGAACACCTACGGCGATCGCGATGCCGATCCCAAGGAGGGCGATCTCCCATGGAAGACCGAGCGGCACGCGGGCTGCTGCTTCCGCCTCCGCATCGCCCATGTTGCGTGCGATGCTGGAGACTCCGCCGATGCCTCGGAGCACCATGTAGGCGAGACCCAGGGCGAGGAGGCCGCCGAGCGCCGTCACCGCGGTGGACTCCAACAAGAACTGCGCGGAGATGTCCCGCCGCTTCGCGCCCACGGCTTTCCGGAGGCCGATCTCCGCTCGCCGGTCGTTCACCGACATCAACATCAGGTTCGCCACGACGATTCCGCCCACGAGGATCGAGATTCCGGCAACAAGAGGAAGAAACACAGTGAAGACCCTGCTGCCGGACTTCACGAGCTTCTCGACCTGAACAGAGGTGTACATGTGAAAGTCATTCGGCTCCCGCGGACCCAGGGAGTGACGCGGCCGGAGGACGTCTGCGATCCGCAAGACCACACCGTCGAGATCGGCAGACTCATCGACCGATAGCTTCGCCGTCGTGATGTAGTCGATGTTCGCAAGCCGGCGCATCGCGGTCGTGATCGGGACGTGGATCTCACGGTCTCTGTCCACCCCGTGCGGGTCGACGCCCCTCGGCTCGAGCACGCCGATGATCTCGAACGGCGAATTCCGGATCCGAACGAACTTGCCCACCGGGTCCTCGCCGCCGAACCACTCCGTCACGAGACGCTCTCCGATGACGGCGACCCTCGCCGATCCCTCCGCGTCTTCGCGGCCGAAATAGCTGCCGGAGCTGACTCCGCGGCTCCACACGATCTCGTGGTTTTCCGAATGGCCCTCGATCATGATTCGCTCGCTCTCGCCGTCCACAACCACATCCAGCCCGCCGAGCATGAGAAACGGGTCGAAGAGCTGGATCTCCGGAACTGCAGCGGCGATCGCATCGAGATCGTCGAGGGTGAGTGTCGTCGTGGGACCGCGGGCGCGGTGAGCCGTCATCGTACCGCCTCCACCGGCCATCAGCGTGATACTGGATCCGCCGAACATCCGTCTGACGTTGTCCAGGACCGCATCCCGGGTTCCCTGACCGTACGCCACCACGACCGTGAGTGCCGTAACACCGATCAGAGTGCCCAGCGTCATGAAAAACGTTCGGAGCTTGTTGCGTCCCAACGAGGCCACCGCGCTTCGCACCATTCGGCCCTTCTTCATGCCGCCTCCATGAGCCCCGGCAACTGCTGGCTCACGAGGCGTCCCGGCGCCGGATGTCGATCCTCGTCTGCTGCTTGATGGGCGTTTCCTTCTCGCCCGTCGTCAGCCAGCCATCCGATGACTCCTCCCCGCTCATCCGCATGAGCGATCCGCTGGCAGGGTCGAAATACCAGGTCGCCTGGCCCTGAAGCGATCCGGTGTAGTCCGCACTCTGTCCGTACTGGAGCGCCGCCCGGGCCGCCATCTCACCGGTGATCCGCCCCTCGATCCTCGCGCAATCCACCCCATCGATCGTCTCCCAACCCGTGAAACGGTACTCCGTCTCGAAGTTCGCCGGCATGGTGAGGTAGGCCTCGACCTGAGATCGTGCCGATCCGCTGGTCCAGCTGTCCCCGATCTTTATGGGATGGTCCGGCAGCTCCGGAAAGCCGAAATTCATGAGGCGGCTGAGCGCGACTTCCCCTTCGAGCATGCCCGTCATGTCGAAGATCACCTCGCCCTGGTACGTGGGGGCCCCGCCACGCTCCGGAATCATCAGCTGGAACTCGCTTCCGGTGAGATAGCGCGCGTCGAAGACCTGTCGTCCGTGCGGTGAGCTCACGCCCACGCCGAGCGAGTCGAGCCGGGCCGTCACCCGCAGCCCCCCCGCGCTCTCGCGGAACCGGGTGAACGTGTAGCG
This sequence comes from Gemmatimonadota bacterium, assembly GCA_039587445.1. Taxonomy (GTDB): domain Bacteria; phylum Gemmatimonadota; class Gemmatimonadetes; order Palauibacterales; family Palauibacteraceae. The sequence continues at coordinate 4,104 of JBDHIM010000116.1, read as the reverse complement.
GGCGCCATAGCGGCGCTCCACGTCAGAGGTTCCCCACTTGATGTCCTGCTCGTATTCGGCCCGGTAGCTCTGAGGCTCCCCGAAGGCCGCGAACCTCAGGTCGAGCGGTGCTTCCTCACCGGCTTCCGCGTCGCCGGAACAGGCGGCAAAGGCCAGCAGCCCCGCCACGGCAGTCAGATCGACCCATCTCCGTCTCATCGCTCCCTCTCTCTCACATCCCTTGGACAGTTCCGGCTGGCGAAGCCGCCGGCTCATCCGAGACGATCCTGCCATCCACTATCTGGATGCAGCGAGTCGCCATCGCTGCGATGTCGGTGTTGTGCGTGATCAGCACGATGGTTTTCCCGCACTGGTTGAGATTCTGGAGGATCGCCATCACCTCGAGTCCGGAGCGCATATCCAGGTTGCCGGTAGGCTCATCGGCCAGGATGAGGTCCGGCTCGTTGACAAGCGCCCTAGCGATCGCGACGCGCTGCTGCTGGCCTCCGGATAGCTCCCCCGGCGTGTGCTTGGCTCGATCCTCCAGCCCCACCTGCCGGAGGGCATTCATCCCGAGCTCGGAGAGGTCCGCCCGCTCGGAATAGATCAGGGGCAGCTCCACGTTCTCGAGCGCCGTGGCTTTCGCAAGGAGGTGGAACGACTGAAAGACGAAGCCGATCCTCTCATTGCGGAACTCGGCAAGCCGGTCCGGCGAAAGGACGCCAACGTCGGCGCGTTCGAACACGTAGGTCCCGGTGTCTGGTCGGTCCAACAAGCCCAGGATGTTCATCAGGGTCGATTTCCCGGAGCCGGACGGCCCGACGATCGCTACGAAGCTGCCCGCCTGGATCCGCACCGTTACGTCGGCCAAAGCCCGGACGTCGGTCGAGCCCTTCTGATACGTTTTGGAAACTGCGTCGAGCTGAATCATCTCCTCCCTCACCTCACTCCGTAGGGCCGATCTCGCCCACCAAGACGAGATCGCCCTCCTGTAGCCCCTCGACGACCTCGGTGTGAGTGCGGCCGCGATAGCCCGTGCGAATCTCCTTCCGAATTGAGCCTTCGGGAGCGCGCAGGAGCACATGCGTGCCCCCTTCGTCCCGCCGTACGGCCCCGTTCGGGACGGCCAGAGCGCTACCGCGGCCCTCGAGCTGGATGTTCACAGTCGTCGTCATCTCGGGCCGCAGCACGTGGTCGCCGATATCCCCGATCTCGAGGACGGTGACGTAGTTAACCACGTTGTTCTGGATCTCGGCAGCTGGCCGGATCGCCGTAACGACGCCGCTGAATTCGGTAGATGGGTAGGTGTCGACCGTAAAGGTGGCACGTTGAGCGACCTCGACACGGCCGATGTCCGTCTCATCCACGTACGCCCAAACCTCCAGCCGCTCCAGGTCGATGATCGTCACGAACGTCGGGGCGGCGAAGCTGGCGGCAACGGTCTCGCCGACCTGCGTCGTGACCGACGCGACCACACCCGAGATCGGCGCCCGGAACTTCGTGTAGTCCAGCTGGATCTCCGCGCTGCGGAGGGTGGCCTCGGCTTCGCGCAGCCGTGCTTCGGACGTTCGGAGCAGCCGCTCGGCGTCGTCGAACTCCGTCTGCGCGATCACGTTTTCTCGAATCAAGCCTTCGGCACGACCGAACTGCTGCCGCGCAAAGTCACGGTCCACGCGGGCCGTTTCCCGGGCGGCCATGGCCTGCTGATGCCGCGCTTCGAACTCGGTCGGGTCCAGCTCGGCCAGCATCTGTCCCTGGTGAACCTGGTCGCCCACCGTCACGCGGAGCCGCTGCAAGACACCGGAAACACGCGAGCCGACCTCCACCTCGGCTCCCACCTGAGGCCGGATCACCCCGGTGGCGAGAACGGTCGAGCCAATACTCAATCGCTCCACGACGGCGGTCGGTGCATCCAGCTCAGCGCTCTCGGCGGACCGGGCCAGTCCGCGGCTCATCACGAGCCAACCTGTCAGCGCGACCAAGGACGCGGAGGCGGTCAGGAAACCGATCTTCTTCATGGACTGCTCGCCTAATGCGCCCGGCGGTAGCTCAGATCCCCGTTCGGATCGGATCTGACGTGTCGATCGAGCCACGCCTCGAAGCGTTCCTGCTGGGCCGGACTCAGCAGAGCCCGGATCTCCTCATGTGCTCTGTCGACCTCCTCGTGCACGCGAGATCTCAGGCTCTCCCACGATTCGTCCACGACGCTCTGGTGACGGATCAGGATCTCGTGGATCGCGGCTGCCTGGTCATCGTTGAGCTGCAGCACTTCGCGAAACGCCGCGCCGACGGCTACGTGCTCACTCGCTGCGCTGAAATCACTTATGACCTCATGAGAGCTTTCGGTCATATGCGGGCGCGACGCCCGGTGCGCCCCGACCATCGCGCTTTCCACGAATCGCTCGTCGCCGAGCACGAAATGGTGGGTTAGGATCCCAAGAAATCCCCCAACGATGATCAGCGATAACGCTCCGACGACGCCGCGGAGGCGCCAGCTGTCGATCTTCATCGGTCCGTTTCCTCCGTGGCTCTCTCGGCGGTTTGCGACACGACGGCAAGCAGCGACTCCACGCGAGGTGGCGTCCCTTCACTCAAGAACAAGCGCGCGACGGGGTCCGTCGGGCCGATTGCCCGAGCGACCTGGTCGTGCGGCGAGCTCTCGGTAGCAGCCGACTCACGGACGAGCATGAAAGCCCCTGCTGCGATCGCCAGCACTGCCGCGGCCGCCAACGCCGGAGAGCGGTGAGCGAGGGAGGACCACCAGATGCCTTGCTTGGCCCGATACTCCTCCAACACCGGTACCGCATCGGTGACGATCTGGTCGGCCAGAGTGTGCCAGTAGGCCGGGTCCTCGGGCAGTCGAGAACCGATCGGTGCCATGTCCTCTTCCCCACGCTCCTCGATTCCCCGTGAGTCGTTCATGCTTGACTACCTTGAACCTCGTTCTGTGGCGCCGCCTCGTCGCGGAGCGGTCTCAGCGCTTCGCGGAGCCCACGCCGCGCCCGAAACCGATGCACACGCACGGTCGACTCCTCGAGCTCCAACATCTCGCTCACCTCGGCGGCGCTGAAGCCTTCCAGATCGCACAGTCGAAAGCAGGTCCGCTGCATCGGAGGCAGTAGCTCGAGTCCGGCTCCGATCCATTCGCGCACCTCCCGTCTCTCGACCGCGGAAAGAGGTGAGCAGGGCTCCGACGGCAGAGCGTCATCCAGCGGCTCGAAGCTCCACCGATTCCTCCATGCCGCAGCGTTACGTCCGGCGTTTCTCACGATCGTGAAGAACCACGGGCGAAACGGCCGACGGGCGTCGTATGAATCCAGACCGTGAAGTGCTCGGCGAAACGCATCTTGGACGACATCCTCGGCATCATCTCTCGACTCCGTGAATTCCCAGGCCACAGCCAGCGCCGGCCGCAGATAACGGCGAACCAGCTTGTCGAACGCGACCCGATCGCCCTGCCGGGTGCGTCGAACTAGCTCCCTATCGGTCACGCAGGCTCCTGATCCCGCCTCGCTCCAGCGTCCGCGAACTCATGCATCGTACATCGGGTCCCATTTGTAGGTACAGGTGAGGGTCCCGGACCGTTTACCGGCCTAGCAAAGACAGATCGGCACGTAGATACCTTTGCCGGTCCGCTTCAGGGGAGTGGTGTTGGCAGGCCTGTCTGCGAAACCACGAGCCCCGTTCGCATCGGAACCGGACCGCGAGCCCCCGCGTTCCAGCCTGTCACTGTTCTCGACACTGACCCCGCGATCCTGTGGCCCCGCGTGGGCGACCTCCTGCCTGCCAAGCAGAAGATGCCAACGCCAGAGGGGCGGCCCAAGAGGCCGCCCCTGCGCTGTCGATCCGGGGCCTTAGGCTCCAACATGGGCCGGAGGGTGGCCCTGCAGGGCCTTTCGGCTCCCGCCACCGTAGCCCCGGTCTCTTCCTACATCGACTCTATGGCGCGCGGCTGATCAATGCTGCGGGCGGCATCTCGATAAAGGTCCAGTCGTCCGTCTCGGGCTCCATCGCGTAGCCGAGGACACCACTGAAGATGTCGAACACGACCCAGCCGGATTCGCTCCGCGTCCGGACCGTCGTGGTGGCATCCTCGTAGCCCCTCTTGCGGAAGGTCACACTGTA
>JBDHIM010000115.1:0-9031 GCA_039587445.1 Gemmatimonadota bacterium | reverse complement strand
CGACGGCGCGAATCGGATCGACGCCCTGATCGACCGCACCGTCGACCGTGGGATGCCTGCCCTCGCTCTCACGGACCACGGCAACCTGTTCGGGGCGTGGACCTTCCAGAAGAAGGCCCGGAAGGCCGGGATTCGGCCGATCATCGGGTGCGAGGCGTACGTGGCGTACGGAGACCGTCGCGTCCGGGTCAAGCCACCGAACGCACCCGCCGAGTACGCTCATCTCGTGCTGCTCGCGGCCGACAAGCAGGGATACCGCAACCTCGTCTGCCTCTCCTCGATCGGGTACATGGAGGGCTTCTACAGGCGGCCCCGCATCGACCACGAGGTGCTGGAGGAGCACTCGGAAGGTCTGATCGTGCTCAGCGCCTGCCTCTCGGGCGAGGTGCCCAAATATCTGCAGCTCGGTCGCATCGAGGAGGCTCGCGCCACCGCCGAGTGGTATGCGCGAGTGTTCGGGCCCGACCGGTATTGGCTGGAGGTCCAGAACCACGGCATTCCGGGTCAGGCGGAGGTCAACGATGGGATCTTCCAGCTGGCCGACGAGCTGGGGCTGGGGGTCGTCGCGACCAACGACGCGCACTATCTGCGCCGTGAGGACGCCGACGCTCACGACACCCTTCTCTGCATCGGCACGGGCAAGGACAAGGAGGACCCCAACCGGCTGCGCTTCCACGGCGAGGAGAGCTACTTCAAGTCGCCCGAGGAGATGGGGGCGCTCTTCCCCGACCGACCCGGCGTGCTCGAGAACACGCTCGCCCTGGCGGATAGGTGCGAGGTCCAGTTCGAGCGGCGGTACTATCTGCCCAACGTCCATCTTCCGGAGCGGTTCTACGACGACACGGCCTACCTCCGGCACCTCGTCGAGGAAGGGGCCCGCAGGCGTTACGGGGACCCGCTCCCCGACGCTGCGCGGGAGCGGATGGAGTACGAGCTCGATGTCATCGAGCGGACCGGATACGCCGGCTACTTCCTCATTGTCTGGGACTTCATCCGGGCGGCGCGGGAGCGAGGCATCCCCGTGGGTCCGGGCCGTGGCTCGTCGGCCGGCTCGCTGGTGGCGTACGCGCTCCAGGTGACGGACGTGGACCCGCTCGAGTTCGACCTTCTGTTCGAGCGCTTCCTCAACCCGGACCGGATCTCGATGCCTGACATCGACATCGACTTCTGCTACGAGCGTAGGGGCGAGGTGATCGACTACGTGCGGGAGAAATACGGCAACCGCTCGGTGGGCCAGATCATCACCTTCGGCACGATGAAGGCCCGCGCCGTCGTGCGGGACGTGGGCCGTGTCCTCGGCTTCGCACCGGCCGACACGGACCGGCTCGCCAAGCTGATCCCCAGCGGACCGGGATACTCGCTCGGCATCGAACAGGCGATCGAGAAGGTGCTCGAGCTCAAGGAGGCCTACGAGTCGGACCCGCGCACGCGGAAGCTCCTCGACTACGCGGCTCGCATCGAAGGGCTCTCCCGCCACAGCTCTGTGCACGCCGCGGGCGTGGTGATCGCCCCTGGTCCGCTCGAGGACTACGTGCCCGTCTGCAGGGACGCGAAGAACGGAAAGAGCCCCGAGGGCACGGTCATCACGCAGTTCGACATGAACGCGCTCGAGGACGTGGGGATGCTGAAGATGGACTTCCTCGGCCTCCGCACTCTCACCGTGATCCAGTACGCCGCCGATGCCATCCGGGAGAAGGGCGTCGAGGTCGACTGGGACGATCCGGCGGTCTACGAGATGCTGGCCAGCGGCGGGACGTCGGGCGTCTTCCAGTTCGAGTCCTCGCTCGGAACCGACAAGCTTCGAGCGATGCGGTGCGACCGCTTCGACGACCTGATCGCCGTGAACGCGCTCATCCGACCCGGTCCGCTGGACAGCGGGATGACGGACGTCTTCATCCGCCGCAAGCGCGGCTTCGAGCCGGTCGCCTACCCGCACCCCGATCTGGCGGAGCTGCTGGAGCCGACGTATGGGGTCATCACGTACCAGGAGCAAGTGATGCGGGTGGCCAATCTGCTGGCCGACTTCTCGCTCGCCGAAGCGGACGTTCTCCGGAAGGCGGTAGGTAAGAAGGATGCCGAGCTCACGAAGCGCGTGCTTGACGACTTCGTGGCGCGAGCGGCGGCGAAGGGGCTGGCCAAGCGGAAGGCGCGCGAGATCGCCGATCTCATCCAGACTTTCGGCCGCTACGGCTTCCCGAAGGCGCACAGCGTCGCGTATGCGATCCTCTCCTACCGGACCGCCTGGCTGAAAGCGCACCACCCGGCGGAGTTCATGGCCGCCCTTCTCTCCTCGCAGATCGACAGCACGGACGCCGTCGTCGGGTACATCGCGGAGACGCGCAGTCTGGGGCTGGAGGTGCTGCCGCCCAGTGTGAACGAGTCGAAGTACCGCTTCACGGTGGTCGACAGCGACAAGATCCGGTTCGGATTGGGCGCGATAAAAGGCGTCGGCTTCTCCGCCATCAGAAACATCATCGAGGCGCGGGAAGCGGGCGATTTCACATCGCTCTGCGAGTTTTGCCGCCGCATCGACCTCAGGCTCAACAACCGCCGCGTGCTCGAGGCGCTGATCGAATCAGGGGCGCTGGACGCCCTCGGCGACCGCGCGGCGCTGATCGCCGGTCTCGACGCCGCGCTCTCCGAGGCACAGGCGCGTCAGCGTGAGGAAGCGGCGGGGCAGACGACGCTGTTCGGCGAGGGACCGGCCAAGCGGCCCGATCCCCCGTTGCCCGAAGTGCCGCCGTGGGGCGAGCGAGAGCGCCTGCAGCGGGAGAAGAAGGTGATCGGCTACTACACGTCCGGCCACCCGCTCGACCGGTACCGGGACCTGGTCAACCTATACGCGCTCGAAGCGCACACCGTGAAGCTCGCGGAGCTCAAGGACCGCAAAGTGGAGGTCGCCTGCGTCGTGACCGATGCGACGGTGCGCGCGTCGCGCCGCGACGGACGGGAGTGGTGCCGGCTCACGATCGAGGACTACCACGGAACGGCCACCGCCCTCGTTTTCGGGGATACCTGGATGAAGTACCGTGACCTGCTCACCCAGGATGCACCGGTGCTCATCGAGGGCACGGTCTCCGGCCGTTCGCGTGACGAGGAAGACCCGCCCATCTTTGTAGATTCGGTCGCGCCTCTGGCGGAGGTGCGGCGATCCGGTCAAGTGGGGATCCGCATCGAGCTCGACCAGGAGATGCCGCCGGCAACCGAGGTGTTCGATCGGGTGCGCTCCCTGGTGGAGGAATCGCCCGGAAGCGGTCCGTTGCTCGTCGAATGGAGGAAGGCCGACAACGGCGCCACCCCGTGCTTCTCCTCGTCTCTTCGGGTGTCGCCGAACGCGGACCTTTTGGCGGATCTCCGCTCGCTCCTGGGCAACGATCACGTGCACCTGGCGCGTGGCTGACCAGGCGCGATTCGGCGGACGACAGAGCGTTGTGCCGCCACGTAACAGCGACGTGCCGCGACGACAGAGCGAGGTAGCGGATGTCCAAGGAGGCTTGGGAGATGGAGGAGAAGACGAACCTCGAGCGGCCTGAGGCCGCTGCGGATCTCTCCCGCTACGAGCGCGTGAAGCTGGCCCGACACCAGGAGCGCCCGTTCACGATCGACTACGTGAGCGACCTCTTCACGGAGTTCATCGAACTTCACGGAGACCGGAACTTCCGCGACGATCCGGCAATCGTAGGAGGATGGGCGAACTTCCGCGGACGCAGCGTCATGGTGATCGGGCAACAGAAGGGCCGGGACATGAAGGAGAACGTGCACCGGAACTTCGGCTCACCCCACCCCGAAGGGTACCGCAAGGCGGAGCGGCTGATGAAGATGGCCGAGAAGTTCGCCAAGCCGGTCGTCACCTTCGTAGACACGCAGGGCGCCTATCCCGGAATCGGCGCCGAGGAGAGAGGTCAGGCGGAGGCGATCGCCCGCAACCTGTTCGTCATGGCCGGGCTCCGGACGCCGATCATCAGCTGCGTCATCGGCGAGGGAGGCAGCGGCGGAGCCCTGGGCATCGCCGTCGCGGACCGGATCCTCATGCTGGAGAACGCGATCTACTCGGTGATCTCGCCCGAGGGATGCGCCGCGATCCTCTGGCGGAGCCGCGACGAGGCGGAGCGCGCCGCGGAGGCGCTCAAGCTCACGGCCACCGATCTGCTCGAGCTCGGGGTCGTCGATGAGTTGGTCCCTGAGCCGGCCGGGGGCGCGCACGTCGATCCCGGCGGCGCGGCCGAGCAGCTGGGCGAGGCATTGGCTCGCCATCTGGATGAGGTCTGCGCGATAGATGTCGAAGAGCTCGTCCTCTCACGGCGAGAGAAGTACTACGGCATGGGCCGCTGGGAAGAAGTGCCGACCGAATGAGCCGCAACGGTTCGCCCGACCGACCGCCGGACCGTCCGAAGCCGGTCAGGCCGATGCCCGTCGCCGACCCGGCGCCCGTGGCCAAAGCCTCGACGGCGTCCGGCCCGACGCCCGCGCGCTCCGGAGGACCGAGCCAGCCCGCTCTGGAGTCGTCGCGCCCCGTCGGCTTGGCGGAACTGCAGATCATCCTGGTGCGCTTCAAGGGCCTCCGAGAGGAGTGCTTCTCCTTCCACAGCGCCGTGCCGGCACGGGAAGGCGAGCACGTGATCGTCGAGGCGGACCGCGGCCAGGATCTGGGCTTGGTGCGAAAGGCTGAGGACGGGGCGGCGGCCACCTGCGGCGGCGGCTGCGACGAGGTGGGCGACCGCCCGGTCGTTCCGCCCGACAAGCGCGTCATCCGGCGAGCATCGCCCGCCGACGTGCTGCGCTCGCAGCAGCTGAGAGACGAAGAGGACCAGGTTCGCCGCCGAACGCGCGAGCTCGTGAAGACGCACAAGCTCAAAATGAAGGTGAGCGAAGCCGAGTGGCAGTGGGACCGTAACAAGCTAACTGTCTATTTCACCGCAGAGAAACGCGTCGACTTCCGAGCTCTCGTCAGAGACATGGCGCGGACCTTCCGCACCCGGATCGAGCTCCGTCAGATCGGGGTTCGCGATGAGGCCAAGAGGCTGGGAGGGCTGGGGCGCTGCGGCCGCGAGCTGTGCTGTCGGATGTGGCTGCCTGAAATACAACCGGTGACGCTGCAGCTGGCAAAGGACCAGGGGTTGTCCCTGAATCCAGCCCAGATCTCGGGCGCCTGCGGCCGTTTGATGAACTGCCTGCGATACGAACACGAGCTCTACGTTCAGGGCAGGAAGCGATTCCCGCGCGTCGGACAGACGCTCGAGACGTCCCGCGGCCCGGAAGAAGTCACCGGCTGGAATCTCCTCAAGGAGACAGTTTCGCTTCGTGATCCGAGCGGGCAGCTACGCACGGTGCCGCTCGAAGAGCTCAAACAGGAGTCCAAGGCGCTCCGCGGCCGCCGGGGAGAGGGACGCCGCAGCGACACCCCACCGATCGCCTGAGAGCCCGCTCCACCACCCGGACAGCACGACGACACGAGGGCAATGACCCGCTTCTACCTCACCACGGCGATCGACTACGCGAACGGCGAGCCCCACGCGGGCCACGCGTTCGAGAAGGTCGGCGCGGATGTGATCGCGCGGTACCGAAGGGCGGTCGGGGACGACGTGCACTTCGTGATCGGGATGGACGAGCACGGCCAGGGCATCGCGGAGGAGGCCGAGCGCCAGGGGACGGAGACCCAAGCGTTCGTGGATGAGCTCGCCGAGCTCTGGGCGGGCGTCTGGCGACGGCTCGAGATCTCGAACGACGACTTCATCCGAACGACCGAGACGAGACATCGCCATGCGGTGGAGGCCATCGTGGAGGGCATGAAGGCCTCCGGTGACCTCTACGTCGCCAGCTACACGGGCTATTACTGTGTGCGCTGCGAGCGCTTTCGGAAGGAGGAGGAGCTGGTCGACGGGCGGTGCCCGTATCACCCGAAACGTGAGATCACGTGGACGGAAGAGGAGAACTGGTTCTTCCGTCTTTCGCGCTACCGCGACCCGATGCTGCGTCACCTGGAGGAGCACCCGGAGTTCGTCCAACCGACGAGCAGGCGTAACGAGATCCTTCGTCTCCTGGAGGGCGGGCTCGACGACATCTCTGCCTCCCGCTCACGGCTTCCCTGGGGCATCCCGTTTCCCGACGCCGACGATCACACGGTGTACGTCTGGATCGATGCGCTCACGAACTATCTCTCTGCGACGGGCTATCCGGACGAGGACTACACGCGCTGGTGGCCGGCGATGCTTCACATCATCGGGAAGGACATCACCCGTTTTCACTGCGTGATCTGGCCGGCCATGCTGATGTCGGCGGGCGTCGAACTCCCCAGGACGGTCTGGGCCCACGGCTTCGTGAGCGTCTCGGGGGGCAAGATCTCCAAGGACGCCGGCTCGGAGCTGGACCTGGACGAGCTCATCGAGCGCCACGGCACCGACGCGTTCCGCTACTTCCTTGTGCGGGAAGCGGCCTGGGACGGCGATCGGGACTTCTCCTCGGCCTCCGAGCTCCTGGATCGATTCGACCAACGTTATAACGCGGATCTCGCGAACGATCTCGGCAATCTGGTGAGCCGCACGGCTGCCATGGTCCACAAGTACCGCCAGGGCTCGGTCCCGGTGGGCGCAGAGACGCCACTCGACGAGGCGCGTGTCTCGTTTGCCGCGAGCTACCACGAGCGGATGCAGGACTACCTGCTGCACGAGGGACTGAAGGAGATCTTCGGACTCGTGAGGCGCGCCAACGTTTACGTCGACGCGGTCCAGCCGTGGCAGCTGGCCAAGGAGGGGGAGGCTGCGGCCGAGCGGCTGGACGCGGCTCTCGGCTCGCTCGTGCGCTGCCTGCGTGGAGTGGCGGCGATGCTCGGCCCGTTCATGCCGGGCAAGGCGGCCGAGATCTGGCTACGCATGGGTGGCGAGTATGGCCTGCCCAGCCACGCGGAAGCGGCGGTCGCTCCGGACGGCACCTCACAGGACGAGGCAAGGCCGACGACGCTCGAGGTCCGCCGGGGTCCCCCGCTTTTTCCGCGCTACGAGCCCGAGGGCTGATGTCGCGGGAGTCAGGCGCGATCGGGACTCCAGAAAGTGAGCTGATGTCGCGGAGTTCGTGCGCGATCCGAGGCTTCCAGACCGTGGGCCCCAATCTTGACAGACCACCGGGCAGGCGATAGCCTGACGGCGCCTGCGGCAGCCCGGTCGACTCCTTCGATTGGGCGGTTGGTGGTCCTCATATTGCGGCGGTCGCACTTGCAGCTGGAGTTCTTTCAGAAGGAAAAGCGCAGCACGAAATCGAACAGGCTTTGGCGCTTGCTGAAGGCTGATTCCTGGACCTTTCAGCTCGTTCCCGAGGGCGTCGACAGGGTTCGGATGTTGCGCATTCGCCGCCGCTCGGTGCTCGGCGTCGCCGCGGGCATCGCGGTCCTCGCCATCGCTGGCCTGGTGGGCCTCGCGTTTGCCACCGGACAGGCGGCCCGCCAACTCGAGATCCTGCGCCTCCGCACCGAAAACCGCCTCCTCGCATCCAGCGTTGAAGCTCTTGACGAGCGCGCAGGTGCGCTAGACGAGGCGCTCGACGATCTAGCCGTCCGCGGAGAGCGGTTTCGTCTGCTTGCGGGCCTACCTCTCCTCGACCCGGAGATTCAGGAGGTAGGCGTGGGCGGGCCCGCTCCGATCGACAACGAGCGGGAGGAGTTCTTCCGTCTCCGGCCCGACCTGGCGCAGGAGACCTACGGAACCCGCTACGAGCTGGATCGAATGCTGCGCCGCGCGAAGCTCCTGGAGGCGGGACTCGCCGAGGCCGAGGATTCGTTGGCGTTCAGCCACGAGGCTCTGCTGGCGCGCCCCTCCATCTGGCCGGTGGCAGGCCAGGAGGCTTGGCTCAGCTCCGGCTTCGCCCGCAGCCGCCTGCACCCGCTGCTGCTCAAGCGGCGTCCTCACCTCGGGCTTGATGTCTCCTCGCCTCGAGGTGCGCCGGTCGTTGCGACGGCCCGCGGCACGGTTGTCACCGTCGGGAAGGAAGCTGCGGCCGGCCGTGTGGTCGAGGTCGATCACGGCTTCGGCTACGTGACGCGGTACGCGCATCTCTCCGAGTGGAAGGTCCGGACGGGCCAGCAAGTGGAGCGAGGAGAGGTGATCGGCTTGGTCGGCAAATCCGGGCTGGCCAATGGGCCGCACGTCCACTACGAGATCCATCTCGAAGGAAGACCGGTCAACCCCTACGGCTACCTTCTCGAGCGGCACACGATCGGAAGCGCCGAGTAGGACTGCCTGGCTCCCACTTCTTCGTTGAAAAAGCCCCTTAGCGGGTCTACATTTCTTCGCTCTCGCGGCTGGATCTCGTGAATTCAAATCCGTGGAGTTGATTCGATGCGTAGACGATCGGTTCTCGCTGGGATGGTCGCCCTTCTTCCGATCCTCGCGGCCTGCGGCGGCTCCGAGCTGACGGTGATGGTATTGGCCGGGGAGGGTGACGAGCTGCAACCTGTTGCCGACCTTCCGATCGAGCTGCTGCCGTTCAACCGTGACTCGGTCTTCGAGATGCTTGCGGCCCAAGCCGAGGAGCCCGAGCCACAGATCCCGGCGGACCTCCGAGCCCAGTTCGATTCGGTCGCGGCGATGCAGGAAGTGTGGCGCGCGACCGAGGCGGAGTGGGCCGAGGCGCGCGAGGCGCTGCAGAACCTCTCGGGCCGGCTGCAGCGGCTAGATAGGCGAAGCAGGGAGTACCAGCAACTCTACCGGCAGTTCGACGGACTGGAATCCACCGAGCGTCGGCTCAACAACACCCGACAGCAGGCCTTCCAGGCCTTCGACGAGCTGCAGCGGCAGACGCTCGGAAGGGCCGATTCGGTGCGAGCCGTCACGGAGGCGTGGGAGGACATCGCGTTCATGGACTACATGGATATCGAAGCCGAGATCCTGCAAGAGCTCGGACGCGAGATCGCCTACGACACGACCGACGCCGGAGGTGCGGCCACGAAGAGCCTGCTGGACGGCACATGGTACATACACACTCGCCTGTCGCTTCCGTTCTCCGAGCTTTACTGGAATGTCCCGGTCGACCCGGCTGCGAC
>JBDHIM010000114.1:0-19079 GCA_039587445.1 Gemmatimonadota bacterium | reverse complement strand
CGGGGGCGAGGTCACGCGCCTGGCTCCGTTCACGAAGGAGATGAGGGAGATCGATGGCCGGGCGTCGGCGTACGTCTGCCGGGATTACGCGTGCGAGCGCCCCGTCACGGCGCGAGACGACCTGCAGTCGATGTTGGCGATCGAGCCCGCCGCGGAGGGGGAAGCGGAGGCCGCGGAGGGAAGGGGAGAATAGGGAAGGCCACCGGTCCGTTCGGAAACGACGATGGATCGAGAGATAAAGAGAAGCGAGGGTGTTCGATGACGACCTGTGACGGGTGGGCGGAAGAACTCGAGATGGGCCTGGCGGGTCGCGGTCGCGGCCGCCTGGGCCTGGGCGCTCACTGCCGGCGCGACGGCTGCCGCCGCGCAATCGATCGACATCCCGCAGACCCGTAAAGGGGACGTGGTGGATGATTACCACGGAACGGAAATCTCCGATCCGTACCGATGGCTGGAGGACACCGAGTCCGAGGAGACGGAAGGTTGGGTGGAGGCGGAGAACCTGGCGACCTTCTCGTTCCTGGACGGGATCTCCGAGCGGGAGATCATCCGCCAGCGGCTCACGGAGCTCTGGGACTACGAGCGCTACGGCGTACCGTTCAGCGAGGCGGGTCGCTACTTCTACTTCAAGAACCACGGTCTGCAGAACCAGTCGGTGCTGTACGTCCAGGAGGGGCTTGGGGAAGAGGGGCGTGCGCTTCTCGATCCAAACGCGCTCTCCGAGGATGGCACCGTCGCACTCACCACCGTCTCGGTCACCGAATCGGGGGACTACCTGGGCTACGGAACGGCCGCGGGCGGTTCCGACTGGCGGGAGTTTCACGTCCGCCGGGTCTCCGACGGCGAGGATCTGCCGGACCGCGTTCGCTGGGTGAAGTTCTCCGGGCTGAGCTGGACGAAGGATGGAAACGGCTTCTTCTACTCGCGTTATCCCGCGGCGAGCGTCGAGGACAGCCTGCTGGGCCAGAACAGGAACCAGATGCTCTATTACCACCTGGCAGGCACTTCGCAGGACGCCGATCTGCTGGTCTACGAGCGGCCCGATCAACCCGAGTGGGGCTTCGGGGCCAGCGTGACTGATGACGGCCGGTACCTGGTCATCCGGGTGTCACACGGCACGGACCGGCGGGAGCGCATCTACTACCAGGATCTCGGCGGCGGAGACGCTCCGCTGTTGGACGGTGCGGTCGTGCCGCTCCTCGACAACTTCGACGCCTCCTACAACTTCGTCGGCAGCGTCGACTCCAGTTTCTTCTTCATCACCGACCTGGATGCGCCACGCCAACGGCTGATCGCCATCGATGTCGGGGCGCCCGAACGCGAGAACTGGCGGGAGATCCTGGCTGAGGGGGAGGACGTGCTCCAGAGCGCCTGGATCATCGCCGGACGGCTCGTGACCCGGTATCTGGTCGATGCCCACAGCCGTGTCAGGATCTTCGGACTGGACGGCACCCACGAACGCGATCTCGAGCTCCCGACGCTGGGTACGGTGGGGAGCGTGACCGGAAAGCCCGAAGGCAACGAGATGTTTTTCTCCTTCACCTCCTACCTCTACCCGACGACGGTCTTTCGCTACGACTTCCAGACGGGCGAGAGCGGAGTCTTCCGCCAGCCGGAGGTGGACTTCGACCCTGCCGACTACGAGACCAAGCAGGTCTTCTATCGGTCGAAGGACGGCACGCGGGTGCCCATGTTCATCACGCACCGCCGGGGTCTGCGGCTCGACGGCGCCAACCCGACCCTGTTGTACGGTTATGGGGGCTTCAACATCTCGCTCACTCCCAGCTTCTCCGTCTCCAACCTTGTGTGGCTCGAGATGGGCGGGGTCTACGCGGTGGCCAACCTGCGCGGTGGCGGGGAGTACGGAGATGCCTGGCACAAGGCGGGGATGAAGGAGAACAAGCAGAACGTGTTCGACGACTTCATCTC
The DNA here is from genome assembly GCA_039587445.1 of Gemmatimonadota bacterium. Taxonomy (GTDB): domain Bacteria; phylum Gemmatimonadota; class Gemmatimonadetes; order Palauibacterales; family Palauibacteraceae. Next base: position 17,150 of record JBDHIM010000114.1, on the reverse strand, counting down.
GGCCGCGGAACACCTGATCGGCGAGGGCTACACATCGAAGGAGAAGCTCGCGATCGCCGGTGGCTCGAACGGCGGGCTGCTGGTCGGGGCAGCGATGACGCAGCGTCCGGACCTGTTCGGCGCGGCTCTCCCCGCCGTAGGCGTCATGGACATGCTGCGCTTCCACAAGTTCACGATCGGCTGGGCTTGGGCGTCGGACTACGGCTCATCGGACGACCCCGAGATGTTCGAGGTCCTACGCGCCTACTCGCCCTACCACAACCTGACGCCGGGCACCTGCTACCCGCCGACGCTCGTCACGACGGCGGATCACGACGATCGCGTCGTGCCGGGGCACTCCTTCAAGTTCGCGGCGCGGTTGCAGGAATATCAGGGGTGCGACAAGCCGACGCTGATCAGGGTCGAAACGAAAGCCGGGCACGGGGCGGGGAAGCCGACGAGCAAGCGGATCGCCGAGGCCGCCGACCGCTGGGCCTTTCTGGCCGAGGCCCTGGATCTGGAGATGTAAGCCCGCGGCCGGCCGTTGGTCACCGGCCGGCCGATTCCACGCCCTCCCGGCCGGCCGATCCTTCTGGTGGGTCCGGCGCCGCCGGGGTCTACTCCCCGACGTAGATAACCCGCCAGATGCGGCCACCCTTGTCGTCGGCGATGTAGAGCGACCCGTCGGGCCCCACGGCCAGCCCGGTCGGACGGTGCAGGGCGCCTCGCGGACTGACATCGGGGCCGGCGAAGCCATCGGCGAACACCTCGAACTCTGCAGCCGGCCGCCCGTTTTCGAACGGGAGAAAGACGACATTGTAGCCGCCCTGGGGGAGCGGGGCGCGGTTCCACGAGCCGTGGAACGAGATGAAGGCGCCGTTCCGGTACCTGGCCGGAAACTGATCCGCCGTGTAGAAGAGGATGGCCTCCGGAGCCCAGTGTGCCGGGAAGGCGAACGCCGGGCCCTTCTTCTCGGAGCACCTGTCACTTCGCTCGCCATCCCCGCCGTACTCCGGCGACAGAACCAGGCGGTCTGTCTCGGGGTCGTGATAGCAGAATGGCCAGCCGAAGTCGTCGCCTCGCTCGATCCGCACGAGCTCCTCGGACGGCTTGTGCGCGCCCTGTTCCTCCGAGAAGAGAGCCGGCCAGTTCTGGTGCAGCTGGTCCCGGCCGTGCTGGACCCCGAAGAGCTGGCCGGCGGGATCGATGGCGAGGGCGAACGTGTTGCGCAGCCCGGTGGCATAACGCTCGCCGTCCGCCTGCGTCTGCCCTGTACGCCCTGCATCGAAGCGCCAGATGCCGCCTTGCCTCTCGAGCTCCGGACATGGATCCTGACCGACCGGTCCCTCCGCTCGATCTCCTGCCTCACAGGTGTTCGAGGGGCCGCCCACGTTGACGAACAGGCTACCATCACCGTCGACAAGCGCCGACTTGGCCGCGTGCCGTCCTTGGGACGGAAACCCGGAGACGATCGTGTCGGGCGGGCCGGCCGGCCCCAGCGTGCCCGGCTCGAACGGATAGCGGAGCACGGCGTCATCTGGCGCGAAGTAAATGAAGCCATCTCGCAGGGAGATCCCGGTCGCGCTGCTCTCGCCGAAGCGCTCCATCACGTCGGCCCGTCCGTCGCCATCGTTGTCTCGGAGCGCCAGCAGGCCGCCGTTCTCTCCCTCTCCGCGCCCTCTTCGCAGGGCGATCAGGATGTCCCCGTTCGGGGCCACGACGAGATGCCGGCCGCGGCCGATCGACTCCGCTACGACGACGGCACAGAAGCCGGGTGGAAGCTCGAGCCCGCCGTTCCCCGGGTCACACCGGGGGTCCTGGGCTGCGCCGCCGTCCACTCCCGGCCCGAAAAGCAGCAGGGCAGTCACGATCGGTACCTGACACGGGATCCCGCGCATTATCGACACCTCCTGGGGTTGGCCGCCTAATATGAGCGCTCTACGTTGCACGCGCATCTCGGAGGGAAATACCGGCTCTCAATCCACAAGCGAAGGAGTTCGATGAAGACGCGACTGTCTCTCTGGCTGTCGGTCCTGCTGACCGGTGCGAGCCTGGTCGTCAGCATGGCCGGTTCGGTCGACGCCCAGGTACCGACGCCGGAATCGGTGATCGGATGGGAGCCCGGGGCAGACTACAAGCTCGCCGACTACGGGCAGATCCAGGCGTACTTCGAAGCCCTGGATGCCGCGTCCGATCGCATTCGCGTCGAGCAGATCGGCGAATCGGCGGAGGGACGCCCGCTTCTTCTGGCGATCATCTCGAGCGAGGCGAACATGCGGTCCCTGGACCGGTACCGGGAGATCTCGAGGCGGCTGGCCCAGGCTTCCGATCTGACAGACTCGGAGGCACGCGCGCTCGCCGGTGAGGGGAAAGCCATCGTCTGGATCGACGCCGGCATCCACGCCACTGAAGTGGCCGGCCCCCAGTTTTCGCCTGATTTCGCCTACCGGATGGTCACGGGCGAGGAGCCTGAGCTGCGCCGGATTCGCGACGAGGTCGTCATCCTCCACATGCCGGTAATGAACCCGGACGGCTTGGAGATCGTCGTCGACTGGTACCGGCGCAACCTCGGCACGCCGTACGAGACGGTCGGGCTCCCGGTCCTCTACCAAAAGTACGCCGGCCACGACAACAACCGGGACTGGTTCATGATCCTGCAGCCGGAGACCCGGGCCGTCGTGCGGCAGCTCTGGGAGGAGTGGGTTCCGCAGATCATCGTGAACCACCATCAGACGGCTCCGTTCCCGGCCCGGATCTTCATCCCCCCCTTCCGCTTCGCCGAGGAGGGGAAGCCCGGCGCCGTCTCGCGTCTCCGCTTCACGCAGTGGTGGAACGGGGGAGTGCGCACCGCGCCGTACTTCCATAATCAGGTCGGCATCCTTACCGAGGTGGCGCTGCACCGATACGCGACCCCGAAGTACTACGAGCCCGATTCTCTTCCGAAGGCCTTCAGAGGCGGGAAGGCCGCCGATCGAGCCAGCGTCTGGTACCCGGATCCGTGGAAGGGCGGGTGGTGGCGGATCGGCGATGCCGTCGACTACTTCCTCACCGCGTCGATGGGGGCACTCGAGGCCGCTGCCGGCATGCGGGAGAGCTGGCTGTTCAACATCTACCAGATGGGGCGCGACGCGATCGAAGAGGGAGCCGAAAGCCCGTTCGCGTATCTGGTGCCGCTGGAACGCCAACGAGATGCGGGCGAGGCGCTGGAGCTGTTGCGCATCCTCAAGCTGGGAGGCATCCGGGTGGAGCGGGCGACGGCCGGCTTTACCGCGGGCGGGGAGAGCTTCCCGGCGGGCACGTTCGTGTTGCGCGCCGCGCAGCCCTATCGGGCACACCTCGTGGACCTCCTGGAGCCGCAGGACTACCCGGACCGCCGGCAGTATCCCGGCGGACCACCGGTGATGCCCTACGACCTGACCGGTTGGACGCTTCCGCTCCAGATGGGCGTGAGCGTCACCCGCATTGACGAGCCGGTGGAGATCCCGCTGGAGGAGGCCGCGGAGCTGATGCCATCGCCGGGAAGTATCGTCGGGGAAGCCTCCGAGTTCCTTCTCTCCCCTGCATCGAATCTCGCCTACGTGGCCGTGAATCGGCTGGTGGACGACGGGGTCGGGGTCGGCCGGCTCGCGAGCTCGCACGCCTCGAAGGACGGTGATCTTCCGCCCGGGACTTTCGTCGTACGGGCCACGGCGGCCGATCTGCGGCCCCTGGCTGAAGAGTTGGGTCTCGATTTCCAGGCGGCTGAGAGCGGCATGCTCGACTCCCCGGAAGTGATTCGCTTTCGGGCGCCGTCCGTCGGCCTCTACCGCAGCTGGGTGCCCAGCATGGACGAGGGATGGGCGCGATGGGTGCTGGAACGATACGAGTTTGACTACACGAGCCTGAGCGACGCCGACGTACGGAATGGCGGCCTGGAAGGTCTCGATGCGATCCTGCTCCCCCACCAATCGGCCGGGGACATCCTCCATGGGCACACGTCGGGCACCATGCCCGAGGAGTACACGGGCGGCCTGGGCCTCGAGGGCGCTCTTCAGCTGAAGCGTTGGGTCGAGGCCGGAGGCACGCTGATCGCGGTGGACGGCGCGAGCGACTTCGTGATCGATGGCTTCGGGCTACCGGTCCGCAACATCGTCAAGGACGTGTCGACGGAATCACTCGCCGTCCCGGGCAGCCTGCTCCGTCTCGAGGTGGATCCCGCCGATCCGATCGGCTTCGGGATTCCCGAGGAGACGGCCGCGTTCTTCGTGCGAAGCCGGGCGTTCGAAACCGTGGCCATGGCCGGTGACGAAGACGAGACGCCGGTCGAGCGCGAGGAGGTGGATGTGGCGGCCTGGTACGGCCAGGAGGACCTACTCCTCAGCGGCTGGGAGCTGGGAGCCGAGAAACACCTCGCCGGCCGGCCCGCCGTCTTGCGAGTGCGAGTCGGGGAGGGTCAGGTCGTGCTGATCGGCTTCAGAAGCCATTTCCGAGCGCAGCCTCGCGCCACCTTCAAGCTGCTGTTCAACTCGATTCTCGCGGCGAGCTCGGAAGAGCCCGCCCCGAAGAACGTGGCGGAGAGCGAATAGTGCCGGAGCTCACCAGGACGCTCAACCAGATTTCAATCTGGGGTCTGCCGCTCACGTTCATCCTGGCCGGTGCCCTGTTCGGATACATGATCGAGCGGGTCTTCCTCCACCGGCTCCGCGAGCTGAGCAAGGCCTCTCGCACTCGCTGGGACGACATCATCGTCGACGCGCTCCGGCATGCACCCATGCTCTGGTTCGGAGCGCTCGGCGCATATGCGGCCCTTCAGATGCTGCCGCTGTCGCCGCAGGCGAGCCGTCTCATTCGCCAACTGCTCGTCGTCCTGGTTCTGCTCTCCATCACGGTGGTCGCGGCCCGAATCGTCGGAGAGGTCGTGAGCCAATACGCCCAGCGGACACGCAGCCCGCTTCCGGCGTCCTCGCTCGTCACCAACATCTCCAAGCTCGTGATCATGATCGCGGGCGTGCTCCTAATCCGGGCTTCCAGGTGATCGCCAGCGGACAGGTGAGGCGAGGCGACTACATCCGGCTCGATTCAGGTGAAGAGGGTCACGTCGTGGATGTGCACTGGAGAAACACGACGATCAGGGCGTTGCTCGACGATCACCAGATCATCGTCCCCAACAGCCGACTGGGCGATTCGATCCTCACGAATTTCACGCTTCCGCACTCGTACCTGTGGACGCAGGTCAACGTGGGCGTGCACTACGACAGCGACCTGCAGCACGTGGAGAGGGTCGCCATGGACGTTGCCCGCGAGGTGGCGTCGCAGGTTCCGGGGGCACGTGCCGACCAGGAGCCGCTGATCCGATTTCGTGGGTTTGGCGACTCGAGCGTCGATTTCACCATGTTCATCCTGACGGACGAGTTCGCAGAGCGCCTCCCCGTGCAGCACGAGTTCATCAAGCGACTGCACGCCCGTTTCGCCGAGGAAGGCATCGTCATTCCGTTTCCGATCCGGACGCTGCACCTGCCGGAGCCGCTGCGGATCGCTGATCGCGGCGCCAAGGAGGGCCAGGCATGAGCGAGTTTCTGGAGACCATGTTCTGGGGGAACACGGTTGTTCGTTGGTTGACGGCGGCGGGAGTCGCGGTCGTCGTCTACGCGGTCCTGTGGTTGGTGGTGAGGGTTGGGGTACGCCGTCTCGCGGCTATCTCTACTCGAACCAGGACCGAGATCGACGACCTCGTTACGGAGGTCCTCGGAAAGACGCGGACGACGATCCTGCTTTTTGTGGCAGCATACGCGGGGAGCCTGTCCGTGTCTCTCCCGCCCCGGCTCCAGACCGGCTTCCGGCACGCCGCCTTCATCGCCGCCGCGCTGCAGATCGGGATTTGGCTCTCCGCCGCTCTCAGTGTTTCCATGGAGCGCTATCGGAAGCGGGTCATCGCGGAGGATCCGGGAAGCGCCACCGGGATGAGAGCCATTGGCTATATCGGCCGTGGCATCATCTGGGTCATCGTCCTGCTTGTCGTGATCGACAACGTCGGCGTGGACGTCACCACGCTGGTGGCGAGCCTCGGCGTCGGCGGGATCGCCATCGCGCTCGCCGTGCAGAGCATCCTGGGAGACATCTTCGCCTCGCTGTCCATCATCTTCGACAAGCCGTTCCTCGTCGGCGACTTCGTCCGCGTGGGTGATTACACGGGATCCGTCGAGAACATCGGGATCAAGACGACGCGACTGCGGAGTCTGTCCGGGGAGCAGCTGGTGATCTCGAACAGCGACATGCTCGGCAGTCGGATCCAGAACTACGGCCGGATGTACGAGCGCCGCGCCACCTTCACGCTCGGCGTCACCTACGACACACCGCGGGAGAAGCTGGCGAAGATCCCGGAGATGGTGCGGGAGGCGATCGAGGCCGAGGAGGGCGTCCGCTTCGACCGGGCCCACTTCAAGGAGTTTGGCGCTTACTCGCTGAACATCGACGCCGTGTACTACGTCCTGAGTCCTGACTACGCCCAATACATGGATATCCAGCAGAGGATCAACCTGGATCTCCATCGGCGCTTCGAGGAGGAGGGGATCGAGTTCGCCTATCCGACCCAGGTCGTGCACATCGACCCCGCTCAGGGAGGCTCGGAGGCGCTGACAGGTTGACCCTTTCCAGATCGCCGTTTATCCTAATGGGCTCGATCATTTTTGCCCTTCGCCGATCCGGGCGATCGGGCGGCTTCCAACGCTGAGCTGACGGGAAAGATGCCGGAGCTTTCGGCCACTGCGAGCCCGCTGATGCTCCTCTCCGGGACCGCCAACCGCGGGTTGGCAGAGCGGATCTCCGGGGAGCTGGACAGACCGCTGTGCGACGTGACGATAAAGCGGTTCGCCGACGGGGAGATCTTTGTTGGCATCAACGAGAACGTTCGGGGCAGGGACGTCTTCCTGATCCAGCCGACCAGCCCACCGGCTGCGAACATCCTGGAGTTGCTGCTTCTGATCGACGCCGCGAAACGGGCGTCCGCCGCCAGGATCACCGCCGTCGTGCCCTATTACGGCTACGGCCGGCAAGACCGTAAGGATCAGCCGCGCGTCTCGATCGCGGCGAAGCTGATGGCGAACCTGATCACGGCGGCCGGGGCGGACCGACTGCTGGGCATCGACTTCCACCAACACCAGATTCAGGGGTTCTTCGATATACCCGTCGACCACCTGTACGCGGCCCCGGTGTTCATGGAGTGGTACAAGGATCTCGCAGGCGATGTGGTGGTCGTCGCCTCCGACGTCGGTGCCGCCAAGATGACGCGTGGGTACGCGAAGCGGTTCGGTGCGGACATCGCGATCATCGACAAGAGGCGGCCGGGCCCGAACGTGGCGGAGGTCGTCAACGTGGTCGGCGACGTGGCGGGCAAACGTTGCCTGATCGCCGATGACATGATCGACACCGCCGGCACGATGGTGGGCGCGGTGCAGGCGCTCCAGGAGCGCGGAGCGAAGCAGATCTACTTGCTGGCGACGCACGCCCTGTTCTCCGGCCCCGCCATCGAGCGCCTTCGGCCGTTGCAGATCGAGGAGATCGCCGTCACGGATACGATCCGGGTCTCCGACGCTGCTCGCGAGGCGCTGAGCAACCTGAAGATCCTATCCGTGGCCAGCTTGCTGGCTCGCGCGATCGAGAGCACGCACTACAACCGCTCGGTGAGCTCGCTGTTCGTCTGACGACGATCCACGAGCTCGCACACGAAGTCATAGAAGAGGAACCGATGACGAAGCAGATCAAGCTGAAGGCGCGGCACAGGGAGGAACGAGGGAAGGCAAAGGCCCGCAAGCTGCGTCGAGAGGGCTCCGTTCCGGCGACCATGTATGGCCACGGATTCGAGCCCCAGAGTCTGCGGCTCGACGAACGAGAGTTCTCGCTGCTTCTGGGCCGGATCAGTGCCGGAAGCACGCTTATCGATCTGGAGGTCGACGACGCGCCCGCCCGGAAAGTCCTGATCCGGGAGGTTCAGAGGCACCCCTGGCGCCCCTCGATCCTCCACGTCGACTTTTTCCGCATCAACGTGGACGAAGAGATCAAGGTCTCTGTACCGCTGCAGCTTACGGGCGAGGCGACCGGCGTGAAGAACGACGGTGGGATCCTCCAGCAGCACCGCTACGAGATCCAGATCTCCTGCCTCCCCACGGACATACCGGACGGGTTGGAGATCGACGTCTCCGAACTGGAGATCGGTGACTCCCTTCTGGTCTCCGACGTGGACGCGGGAGGCATTACGGTGCTGGACGACCCGGACTCGTTCGTGGCGGCGGTGATCCCGCCGACCATCCTCGTCGTCGAGGAGCCTGAGGAAGAGGAGGAGTTGGAGGGCGAGTTCGAACCCGAGGTCATCGGCGAGGAGGAAGCAGGCGAGGACGGGGAAGCCGGGCCCGAGGCCGAGGGATCCTAGAGTCGATTCCGCAGCCAGTTGAAGATCCTTCTCGCCTTAGGGAACCCCGGGGCCCGCTACCGCGACACTCGCCACAACGCCGGCTGGTGGTTGGCGGACCGGTTGTGCGTGTCGTGGTCCCTTCCGGCCTTCGGTCCGCACGACCTCGTCGCCTCGACGGATGGAGTCGTCGGCGGAGAGGCGGTACGGATCCTCAAGCCCCTCACGTACGTGAACAGGAGCGGTTCCGTTCTCGAGGAGCTCTTGGCCGGTCCGGCCTTCCGGGTCGAGGACCTTATGGTGCTCGTGGACGATGTCTCCCTGGAGCCCGGCAGATTCCGGCTGCGAGCGCAGGGCTCGGCGGGAGGTCACAACGGCCTCGCGTCGATCGAGGAGGCGCTCGAGACGCGTGAGTACGCCAGGCTCCGCATCGGTGTAGGCCGGCCTCACGATTCGAGCATCGATCTCTCCGAGTGGGTGCTGGCACCCATGGGTGACGCGGAGGAGGAGTCTGTTCTGCTCGCCTTCGCCGAGATGGAAAACGCGCTCGAGTGCTGGATGGCCGAGGGGATCGAATCCACGATGAGTCGGTTCAACCGGGCCGCGGAACCGGCGCTGTGATACAGGCTGGGTGGACCGCGCCAAGGGGAGGGCCGGTGTCCTCCTCCGCGAGTTGGCGGACGCGTGAGGCGCGGAGTGCTCCGTGGGAGTCTCCAGGGCGTCCAAGAGAGTGAGAAAGGAGCACTTAAGGTGATCGAATACACCGAGTGGGCGCTCGGGCTGGGAGTGATCGGCCTGATCTTCGCGTGGGCGCTGTTCGCCTATGTCCGTCAGCAGTCGGACGGGAACGACACGATGCGCGAATTGGCCGAGTCCATCTACGCCGGCTCGATGACGTTCTTGAGGCGGGAATACTCGGTGTTGATCCCCTTCGTTCTGCTCATCGCCCTGCTGCTCTACTTCGTCATCGGATCCCGAACCGCGGCCGCGTACGTCTTCGGCGCGGCCAGCTCGATCCTCGCCGGCTTCTTCGGTATGCAGGCTGCTACACGAGCGAACGTCCGAACGACCGAAGCCGCTCGATCCGAGGGTCGGGGGAAGGCTCTGCGCGTCGCCTTCAGCGGCGGGGCCGTCATGGGTCTCTCCGTCGCCAGTCTCGGCTTGGTAGGCATCGGCGCCGTGCTCCTGATCTTCCCGCCGGAGGCAAACGGTTTCGCGCCGTTCGCTGAGATCATCAGCGGCTTTGCGATGGGCGCCTCGTCGATCGCTCTCTTCGCGCGTGTCGGCGGAGGCATCTACACGAAGGCGGCCGATGTCGGCGCCGACCTCGTGGGCAAGGTGGAGGCCGGAATCCCGGAGGATGATCCACGCAACCCGGCCACGATCGCCGACAACGTCGGCGACAACGTCGGAGATGTCGCCGGGATGGGGGCCGACATCTTCGAGTCGTATGTCGGTTCCGTGGCGGGGCTCCTGGCCAGCGTCATCGGGGTGCTCGCCATGCGGGTGCTGGAGCGTGTCGGTCCGGCGGCGGCCCTTCGCAACACGACCTTTATCGCCGCCATCCTGTTCTGGGTAGTTTCCTGGTTCATCACCGTGAACCTGGATGTGTTCGCCGACTCGCCCGCGACCTTCTGGACGTTGATTGACGGGCGAGCCGGGCCCTTCTGGGCCATGCTCCTCGGCTCTCTTGTCGGGATCCTCATAGGCTTGTCGACCGAGTACTACACGGCCGGACGGCCGGTCCGGAGCATAGCGGATGCCTCTCAGACCGGCTCGGCGACCAACATCATCCGAGGCCTAGCCGTGGGGATGGAATCGACGGCGATTCCGGTGCTGCTGATCGCCACGTCGATCTATCTCGCTTACGGGTTTTCCGGCCTATACGGAATCGGGATCGCGGCGGTCGGCATGCTGGCGACCGTCGGCGTGACGATGGCCGTCGATGCGTACGGCCCGATCGCCGACAACGCCGGTGGGATCAGCGAGATGAGCGGCCTCGGACCGGCGGTTCGCGCGATCACCGACGAGCTGGATGCCCTCGGCAACACGACGGCGGCCATCGGCAAGGGCTTCGCGATCGGCTCCGCTGCGCTCACGGCGCTGGCACTCTATTCGGCCTACGCCAACACCGTCGGCCTCCAGGACATAGGGATCAACCTGCTCGATCCGCTGGTCGTGATCGGCCTCTTCATCGGCGGCGTGACCCCCTACCTGATCGCCGCCTTGACGATGACCGCCGTCGGCCGCGCCGCCGCCGGCATGGTCGATGAGGTTCGGCGGCAGTTCCGCGAGATCGCGGGGCTCATGGAGGGTACCGCGAAGCCCGACTCGGCGCGTTGCGTGGACATCTCCACGCGGGCCGCGCTGCGGGAGATGATCGTGCCGGGACTTACCGCGATCATGGTTCCGATCGTCGTGGGCTACTTTCTCGGACCCGCCGCGCTCGGAGGCCTGTTGGCCGGCGCCACGGTCAGCGGCGTGCTCCTGGCGCTCTTCATGGCGAACGCCGGGGGGGCGTGGGACAACGCCAAGAAGCTCATCGAGGCGGGTGCCTACGGTGGGAAGGGCTCCGAGCCGCACAAGGCGGCGGTCGTTGGAGACACCGTGGGTGATCCTTTCAAAGACACCTCCGGCCCATCCATGAACATCGTGATCAAACTGATCAGCGTCGTGGCGCTCGTGCTGGCTCCATGGTTCGCGAGAGTGCACGGCTCCCTGGGCTCGACGCCGGAATCGAACGACGCTCTCGGATGGCTCATGGAGGCGATCAGGCTGTTCGGCTAGGGACCTGTCGGAGTGGTGGGATGGCGCGGGCGGGACTTGCCGCTCGGCTTGATGTAGAAGAGGAGTCGGGATAGGTTGGCCGCCCCGCTGACACGGCGGGATCGTCCAGTCCTCCTGCCCCGGGAACCGGGGCCGAACGAGACCGAAGGAGAGACAATGAACAAGTACGAGATCGTATACATCTTCCGCTCCTCGCTCGCCTCCGAGGAGCTCGAATCCAAGCTCGAGAAGTTCCACTCGTTGCTCACGCGGGATGCAGGCCAGATCTCCGCTGTCGAGCATTGGGGTAAGCGCCAGCTCGCGTATCCGGTGGATAAGGAGCGCAACGGCAATTACGTCGTAGCCCAGTTCGAGACCGAGCCCGACTCGCTCCCGGACTTCGAGAGGATCCTCAAGCTGGATGACCAGATCCTCAGGTACCTGATCGTGCTCTCGGAGGGTGAGCTGCCGATCCCGCCCTCCATGCGTCGAGAGTCGGATGATAGACCCGGGTACGGAGCGGCCCCGCGGGAGTCATCCAAAGTCGCCGCCAGCGAGACCGCTGCCAGCGAGGATGCCGGTAGCGAGGCCGCCGGTAGCGAGGATGCTGCCAGCGAGGCCGCCGGTAGCGAGGATGCCGGTAGCGAGGATGCCGATGGTGAGGACGCCGAGGGTGAGCCGGACGCCGATGAAGAGAAAGAGTCGGAGCCCGAAGTCACGGCCGAGGAGGCGACCGAAGAGGAGGAGCGACCACCGACCGACATAGCTGCCGATGCGGAGGAGCTCGCCGCTCCGGAAGGTGAGGCCGGCGAAGCCGAAGAGGCCGAAGAGAGGAGCTCGTCCGATGCCTAGATTGAAGAAAGTGTGTAAGCTCTGTGAGCGTCAGATCTCGCAGGTGGATTACAAGGACGAACACTTGCTCAGCCGCTTCATCACGGATCGTGGGAAGATCCTGCCTCGCCGCGCAACGGGGTCCTGCGCTCGCCATCAGCGTCAGATCGCTTTGGCGATCAAGAGGGCGCGCTACCTTGCCCTCCTTCCCTACATCCGCGACTACCACTGAGCCTCACTGAGGATCGTGGAGTCTTCGCGGGGCCGGTGGGCGCTCGCGCGTGTTGCGGCCCTTCTACTGGCGGTGGCACTGCTCTCACCGGTGAGCCCGTTTCTTCTGGTATCCGTTCCGCTGGCCGTGCTGCTTCTGGCATTTCGGTCCGGACGACTGTCTTCGGCGTTCCTAGCGGCGGGGCTGGCATGGCTGGCCTTCACGCCGTCGGCCGGGTCGATGACGCCTCTCTGGTACGGAGAGCGCGCTTGGGCTCTGATCACGGCCGGCGCGTTCGTCGGGGCCACGCTGCTGTGGCCCCGGGCGCGCCTGGCGCTACGGTCCATCGCCGCTGTCGCCTCCGGCTTCGCGGCGTTCGGCCTGCTCGGGCTCCTTCGGCCGGGGGCGTTGGCGAGGCTCGACTGGTGGATGGCCTCGGAGCTGCGCTGGACGTCGCGCGTCGTTGCGAGTTGGCTGACGGGAGCAGAGGCCGACAGCTTTCTGGGAGTGATCTCGACCAGGCTCGGAGAGATGGTCGAGCTCCAGGTGTCCCTCTATCCGGCGCTGCTGGCCCTGGCGAGCCTGGCGGCGCTGGGCGCGGCCTGGTCCGTTTCCGTTCGACTGGCCGGATCCGAGGGTGCGGTCGGTCCTCTGCGAGAGTTCGGATTCAGCGATCACCTCATCTGGGTGGCGATCGGAGGGTTGCTGCTCTTCCTGCTACCGATCGGGCAGCTCGCTTCGCGCATCGGCCAGAATGCGCTGGCTTTCATGGGAGGGCTTTACGTGCTTCGCGGCGTGGCCGTGCTCGCCTGGATCGTGCCCGCTGCGGCGGTCTCCTCCTGGTCCGGTCTCTTCCTGGCGATGGCGGCTCTGCTCTTCTATCCGATCCTCGTGGGTTTCGCCCTCGTCTTGGGGGTGACCGACACTTGGCTCCATCTCAGGAAGAGGTTCCACGGATCGGAAGGCTCTCACGGTAGTAAGTGAATACGTAAGCAAACGGTGCTGATACCATGACCCAAGTGATACTCAGGACGGATGTCGCGGACCTCGGCAGAGCCGGAGAGGTCGTTGATGTGAAGCCCGGCTACGCCCGGAATTACCTGATCCCGCAGGGGCTCGCCTACTCGGCCTCCGAGGGCAACGTGCGCCAGCTCGAGGGCGAGCGCCAACAAGCTCAGGTGAGCATGGACCGGCAGAAGGGCAGGGCGGAAGGCCTGGCGGCGGAGCTGGAGGGGCGATCCGTGTCCTTCAAGGTCAAAGCCGGCGAGGAGGGAAAGCTGTTCGGCTCGGTCACGACCGTCGACATTGCCGAGCAGCTCGCCAGTGAGGGCGTCACGATAGACCGTCGGGACATCGTATTGGAAGAGCCGATCAAGGAGCTGGGCGTCTTCCGAGTGCCCGTGCGTTTGCACGCCGACGTACGGCCCGAGTTGACGGTCTGGGTGGTCGCCGAGGAGTGACGCAACGGATGGCCCGGGCTTGGTAGCTCCCACGCCCGATCCGGCGCCGCTCGAGGAGCGCCTCGCCACTCTGGTCGGGAGTGAGGGAGCGGTTCCGGCCGAGTTGTCGCGTCTGACGGTGGCCGCGCTCGAGCGAAACGCTCGCGCCGGGCTCGTCCTGGATCTCCGCCAACTGTCCGATGCGACCGACTACTTCGTCATCGTTTCAGGGGACTCGGACGTGCATACCCGAGCCATCGCCGAAAACGTAATCCAGCACACCCGCCAACATGGGGTCCGACCGGCGGGCGTCGAAGGACAGGCTGCCGGGCGCTGGATCCTGATCGATTTCATCAACGTCGTGCTTCACATCTTCTTGCCCGCCGTACGCGATTTCTATCAGCTCGAACGCTTGTGGGGAGACGCGCCGCAGGCCTCCCTCGAGGACCTTTGAGGATGCGACGACCCTCCGGCCGACAGGTCTTCGCTCGGGCCTTCGCGGCTTGTTTGGCGTCCATGACGATCTCGGCATGTGGAACTTCGGGTGACGATGCGGCAACGGACCGGGCCTACGCGGCTGAGAGCCTCGTCGTCGGAGACTGGTTGGTCGAGGCCGGGCTGCTCGCGCTGAGCCGGTCAGGCGATCGTCCCGAGCTCCGGGCGGCAGCCGATCCATCCCTGGTCGTATGGAAGCGGGAGGAACGTCTTCCGGCGATCGAGACGGCTGGCGAGATCGGTGCGCGATCGCTCGTGTTCAGCACTCCCCGCGGAGCGGCCTATCGCTGGGATCTGGATAAGGAGCGGGCGGACGCGCTGGGCGATGTGGAGCTGGGTGCCGACTGGAGTGCCATCGATGGGGCTGCCGCCTTCTGGGCCGAGGACCGCATCGTCGTCTCGGATGAAGCCGGTGAGCGGAAGTACAGAGCTCCGGCGTCGGTGATCTGGGCGGCTCCCGCGCCGGACGGAGGCGTTGTGGCGCTCGCGCAGGGAGAGAGCGGACCGGTCCTCTTCGCCTTGAACGAGGGTTCCGAGATCGTATCGGAGAGGGGTTTGACGGTCCGGACGCCCGGCCACATGACGGCGTGGGGAAGGAACGTCCTGTTTCCTTCTGCGGATAGTCGGGAGGTCGTCGTCGTCCGCATCCCCGAGCTCGAGGAGGTGGGACGGCACGAATTCCGACGCCCGGTGAGTGCGATCGCGATCTCCGGCTCGTCGCACGAGTTCTACGTGGCGCACTCGGGCGGCCGGATCGAGGCGGTAAACCGGATCAACGGGAATCGGCGAGAGCTGGCCAGGCTCCCGGGCGAGGTCAGCGAGCTCCGTCCGGGGTTCTATGGTCAGCAGCTGCTGGCGGCGGGATCGGAGGGTGTCTACTGGGTCTCGCTGAGCGGCGCTCCGGCCGCCCGTTTGCCGGTCGACTGGAGAGCCGACCTCCCGCTCGGCCTGCCGAGCGGCGACGTCCTGGCTGCTCGTGGCGACTCGCTCTACGTGGCTCGCGTGCGCAGGGGCGCCAACGCCGAGGTGATCCTCGAAGCCGCCGACGGTCCAGCCGAAGCGTGGTGGCTGCCGGTGCGCTGGAGCCCGTCCTCGGTGCGCCTCGTTTCAGAGCGGGGTCAGGAGGACGAGGGAGAGCGCGGATCCGATTCGCCCGCCGGCTCGGAGACACCCGGGGGCGACTCGGACGGAGAGGGCCCGCCCGCAGACGGCCTGGCAGATGCCTCGGGGGACACGATTGGAGCTGGAGAGATCGAAGCGCCGATGGCCGGAGAGGCTCTGTCCGATTCGATCGGCCTCTCCTTCACAGCTCCCGCAGCGGGGTACTATGCGGTCGCCATGGCGTCGCGCGCGGCGGGGGGCGTGATCGAGCTCGTGGGAACGTTGGCGCGCAGCGGCTATCCGACGGCCGTCCAGAGACGACGGGATGACGGCGGCGAGATGTGGTACCGAGCTCTCGTTGGACCATATCCCATTAGGGAGAGAGCAGAAGCCTCCGCCCGCCAGCTCCGCCGCGAGCGCGACCTGGATGCCTGGGTCATCGAGGTGACCGCCGGGACCGAGGGGGAACTGCAGCCCGATTCGCGTTAGGTTGAATCCGTGGCTTCCGAGCGAGAAGGCGGGTTGAGAGCGACGACGCGGCTTCCAGCCGATGCACGGATCGTCGCCCTTCTGGCGGACGAGGTACCGGAGCTATCCCGGGCCGTTGTGGACGTGGCGACGGGAATCGCGGAGCAGAGAGGCCGGACCCTCGTGCTGGGGCTCGGCGTCGCCGGTGAGGCGTTGGACGAGGGGTTGGGTACCGCCGACGCCCCCGGCCTGGCCGAGGTCCTCTCCGGAGAGGCGAAGCTCACCGACGTCACGCACCGGTCCCCAGAGCGACGCTTCCTGTACCTGCCCCTCGGCGGCTCCTCGGAGCTCCCTTCTCCTTCCGGGATCCGTTCGCTGATCGAGCGTGTTCGGGCAGCCGGGGGCACGCTCCTCGTGGTCATGCCTGGCGATCGCGGCGGCCTGCCGGCCGAGTGGTTCGACATGGACCTGGAGATCGCCGGTCCGGCCGGCCCGTCGTCACCTCCCCCTCGCCCGGACGCGATGCCGACGGACGCGATGCCGAGGGATGCGATGCCGAGGGATGCGATGCCGACGGACGCGATGCCGAGGGATGCGATGCCGGCGGTTGCGATGCCGGCGGAGGCGATGCTGGAGCGGGGCCGTTGGGGGCGGCACAGGCTGAAGCAGCGCTTGCCGCTTCCACGGTTCGCCGTCGCGGGCGCCGCTCTCGTCGCGCTCCTGGCCGGCTGGTGGTTCCTAGCCCGGGTCGTGACCCATTCCTCGACCGAGGGCTCCCTGCCGGCCGCGGCGGTGTCGACGGAGGCGCCCGATGCGGGGGTCGCGGTGGGAGACCGCGGCGCGCCTCCGGAAGATGGCGGCGAGGCGTCGGAGGAGAGAGACGGCAGTGCGCCGATCGGGGGCGATGACGGCGCCCTAGAACCCGCGGCCATCGCCGCAGGGACGGGGCCCGAGCTGCCGTTCTCCGTTCTGGTTGCCAGCTACGCCAGGCCCACGGACGCGTTCGCGCGGGCTCGAAGCGTCTCCGATGGCTCGATCCTCTTCTTCGTCGTTCCGACACAGGTGCGAGGAAGGACCTATCACCGCCTCTTTGCCGGCGCACTTCCGACGCGTGATTCGGCCCGCGTGCTCATGGGCGAGCTGATGGGACGTGGAATCAAGGAGGCCATCAGCGACTGGGACGTGCGCCCGGCCTCTCTGGGCTACCTTCTGTCGGTGCACGCGAGCCGCGAGGCGGCCCAGGCGGCCGAGCGAGAGCTGCTCGATAGCGGGATTTGGGCCTACTCGATTCCGCTAGTGGCGGAAGGCGATACCGTCCATCAGGTTTACGCCGGCGCGTACGAGCGGAGCGAAGCTGCCGCCGCGCTGCGTGCGCAGCTCATGGAGGCCGGCGTGGACGCCCAACTTGTGCCTAGACGAGGAGAGCCGCGTTGAAGATCAAGTCCCTCACCCTCCACGGCTTCAAGTCCTTCGCAGA
>JBDHIM010000113.1:0-9792 GCA_039587445.1 Gemmatimonadota bacterium | reverse complement strand
GTCCCGCCAGCCCTCCAGGCTGGAGGCGAAGGCCGAGATCTCCACGGTGGGAACGGTAGCGCCGGGCACGTCGGGATCCACGGCCACGATCGCCTCCTCGGTGCAGCCGGCCAGACCCATTAACGCGGCGCCGGTCGCGAGCCACGCCAGGGAAAGGCTCCGTGGACGAACCGGCGTCCCACCGCGCCGCGACACGCGGGAATCAGCCATCGGCGCCCTCCCCACCGCGATCCTGGAGCTCGAAGTGCGCGGGAAGAAGATCCTCGAGCCGCCAGCTCACGCAAGCGCCCTCGCGACTGGTGCTCACGATCTCCAGCGCCATGCCGAACTCCGACAGAGCTTGTCTGCACATCCCGCAGGGAGGCGTCGGGGTCGCCGCGTCGGAGGCGATCGCCAGGCGCCCGAAGCGGCGTGCGCCGGAAGCGACCGCCGTGCCCAAGGCCACCCGCTCGGCGCAGAGCCCGACCGGATAGGACGCGTTCTCGACGTTGCAGCCGGTGAAGATCCGGCCGTCTGTCGACCGGAGGGCCGCACCGACCCGAAACTCCGAGTAGGGCGCGTATGCTCGCTCCTTCGCCGCTCGAGCCGCGTCGAGCAAGCCTCCATCCGCCGTGGCGTCGCTCACCGAACCAGCACGATCAGCCGCTCTCCACGGAGATGCGGGGCAGTCGAGGGCTCAGGCCCGTCAGTATCTCGTACTCTATCGTTCCGCACTGCTGCGTCAGCTCCCTCAGCGTGATCTCCTCGTCCCCGTCGCGTCCCAGAACCGTGGCGATGTCGCCCGGCCGGACGTCGGGGATCGCCGTGACATCGACGACCATTACATCCATGCAAACCGCACCGCGAACGGGCGCTCGGACTCCGCTCAGGAGCACGTGGCCCCGGTTCGAGAGCTCGAAGCGGACTCCGTCGGCATAGCCGATGGCGAGGGTCGCGAGCCGGCTCCGTTCGCTGGTTCGGTATGTCGCACCGTAGCTCACCGTCTGTCCAGGGCCCACTTCGCGGACATCCAGAACGCGCGCGAACACCGATACGACGGGCTCGCCGGACGCCTCGCCTCCCCCGAACAGCGTGATTCCGGGTCGGATCACGTCGGCGGCGACTTCCTTGTACCGCAGGGCGGCCGCGCTGTTCGCGGCGTGGACGAGCCCGGGCTCGATCCCCTCATCGCGCAGGCTCGTCAGCGCACCCTGGAACTCGGCCCACTGCGCGCGAGTCGCCGCCTCGTCCGAGTCCGCCGAGTGAAAATGCGTGAACGTGCTCGCCAGCGTGAGGGGGTACTCCGCCAGCTGGCGCGCGAGATCGCTCGCCCAGGAGCGGACAGTCCCCGCCGGCACTCCCAGCCTGGCCATGCCCGTGTCGATCTCCAGGTGCACGGGAAGCTGTACCCCTGCGCTTGCCGCGACCCGGCCGAACGCCTCCAGAGCCTCGAAGCTCGTGACGGCCGGTTCCAGTTCGCCCTGCACGATGGCCGCGGCGTCCCGGGAGGGCAGAGGGGAGAAGACGACTATACGACCCGAGTATTCGGCCGAGCGGAGGATCGCCCCTTCCTCCGCCGTCGCGACACCGAGACCCCACACCTCGGTGGATGAGAGCGCGTGGGCCACGCGCACCGCTCCCAGCCCGTATCCGTCGGCCTTGATCATCGGAAGAAGCCGGGACCCGGGGAGCAACGCGGCCAGCCGCTGGGCGTTCCGGCGAATCGCCGAGAGGTTGACTTCTACCCAGGCTCGGCGACGGTCGTTTGACTCCGTTTTCAAATCGCGCCTAGTATATCCCGGCCATGCCCGGCCAGCAACGTAACGCCTCCCGATCCGCTCGGAAGGGCTCTCCATGCCCAACGTGAGGCCGCCTCCCTCAACTTCGATTGGCCCGACCCTCGCGGTGCGCTCCAGAAGCTACTGGAGGAGATCGAGGAGCTGGAGGCGCTGCTGGCCCCGGACGTGACCACCGATCCGGCCGTCGGCGAAGCCGCTGAGGAAGTCGTGAGCAAAGCCGCAGAGCAAGCCGTCGGCGAAGCCGCTGAGGAAACCGTGCGCAAAGCCGTCGAAGAGGAGGTAGGAGACCTCTTGTTCGCGGCGGTCAACGTCGCCCGGCTATGCAGTGTGGCTCCAGGCCCGGCCCTGTCGAAAGCCACGGAGAAATTCGAGCGCCGCTTCGGAGAGCTTCTCTCCCGGGCGAGGCGACATGGCTAGCTCCGCTGCTCCAGAAAACGCGTGAAAGGCGATCCGGCGACCCCACCCTCCGCCGGACGGCGCAGCGACTTGATCTCCGGCCCGAACCCCTCCTCGACGAGGGCTCGCGTCTTGTCGGCATCCAGACCGCCGCCGAAGTAGGGGCCCTGTGCCCGCTCACAGCCCAGCTGAAACAGCCGGCTCAACTGGTCTCCGTTCTCGATCCCGGCCGCGATCGCCTCCGCCTCGATGATCCTGGCGAGCTCGACGATGGTCCGCGCCACCAACCACTGGGTGGGTCGATTCGACGCGCCGACCAAGAACGCACGGTCGATGACGAGGCCGCGCGGCCTCAGGCGGTGCAGGTTCGGAAGCGACGAATACCCGGTGCCGAAGCCTTCCATCACGACGCCGACCTCGAGCGCGCCGAGGCTGGCCAGGATCTGGGCCGCCTGGCCCGGAGCCTGCGCGAGAACGCTCTCCTGGACCGCCAGCCTGAGAAGATCTCCGTCCAGATCGGTGTTGGTGAGGACATCCCAGGTCTCCGTCACGAGATCCGGGCTGTAGAACTGCTCGGAGGATAGCGCGAGTGCCGCATAGGGCGGAGAGCCCGACCGGTGCCTTCGCCACTCGAGCACCTGTGTCGCCGCCTGGCGGAGACTCCAGGAGAGGAGAGCCGAGACGGCCGGTCCGGCGCCCGATTCCGGCAGGAACTGCTCCGGAGCCAATCTACCGCGCTCCGGATGGAGCCATCGGGCGCGAGCCTCGAAACCCGCCACGCGGCCACTGCGAAGCGATACCACGGGCTGGTACTCGAGCGCCATCTCGCCGTCGCGCAACGCCTCGGCGAGGTCCTCCTCGCGAGGCCGGGCGCTGTAGGAGCGGGGCTGCTCGGCCATGTCGAACACTCTCGGATGCTCGTCGCCGAAGGCGCGGCTCGCGCGCAGGGCGGCCGTGGCGTCCCGGAGGATCGTCTCCGCGTACTCGTAGGCAGCGTTGCTCAGCGCAAGGCCGATGCTGGCGCCGGCGCTCACCTCTTCATCATCGAGCCGGTAGGGCCGGCGGATAGCGTCCTGCATGCGCTGGGCAGCGGAATTGGCATCCTTCAGGCCGTCGGAGTCCTCCAGGAGGATCGTGAACTCGTCCTCGCCGGTCCGGGCGATCGTGTCCGCCGGACGCACCGCGGATTCCATACGACGACAAAGGGCAAGGAGGAATTCCTCGGACGCTCTCAGCCCGAGACGGTCTCGCACCGCTCGCAGTCCTTCCAGGCCGACGCAGCAAACGGCGAACTGGACGTCCGGGTTTCTTTGCCGACGTCGCAACGCCTGTTGAAGCCGGTCCAGAAGGAGGCGCCGCCTCGGGAAGCCGGTCAGCGCATCGTACATCCCGTCCCCACCCTGAGAGCCGCTGTCCCGCAGCCGCACCGCCATCTCGTTTAGCTCCGCGGCCTGCGCTCGAGCGTGCCTGGCGGCCACTCGAACCGCTCGGTCCGCCCGCTCGCTGCCGGCTATGACCTCGAGCTGTCGGAGCGCGAACTGAACGGCCTGTGCCAGCGGTTCGGAGAGCGGCCCGGAATCCTCCGCAAAGAAGGCGACCACGGCCACAACCTCGCTTCCGAAGAACACCGGAAACGCGAACGCCGATCGCAAACCCGACTCGAGCACCACGTCGGCCTCCGCGAGCGCCTCCGCGGCGATCTCGTCGAGCATGACGGGAAGACCCGATTCCAGCGCGCGGCCGACGAGCGTCCCGGCAGCCTCCGTGGTCGCCGGTGAGTCCCACCCGGCCGACTGGAGGTAGCCGTCCCGCTCGTGCCAGCGACCGAGGGCCTCTCGGAGGCCTTCGTATAGGCCTTCCTCCGCCGTGCACCACGTCTCCGTCCGTGAGTCGTCTAGCGGATCGACGGATGCGTAGCCGGCGGCGAACGAGGCGAAGCGGCAGAATTGCTCCAGCGTCCTCGAGATGGCCGTTCCGAGATCCTCGGCCTCCGAAAGGTCGGCGGCCAGGACCCGGTACAGTCCGATCAGCTCGGCGGCCCGCTCATCCGACGAGTCGATCGCAGACTCGACCGTGCTCTTCGCGCCGGCGCCGGCGCTCCTGGGACTCTCAGCCTTGGCCGCCTTGGTACTGTTGGAGGCCTGTGAAGCCTTCGGGGCCTTTGAGCCGCCGGAGGAGTTAGCGCCCTTCCCCGAAGCTTTGCGGCGCTCGACCGAGTTCCTGGAGGCCTTTCCGGAGGCTTTGGCGCCCTTGCCGGAGGACTTGGCGCCTTTGCCGGAGCTCTCGGCGCCCTCGGCGCTTTGGGACGTGGCGGTGCGCTTTTCCTTGCTCATTCGGCGATCGTTCCCGTCCTTCGCTTTTCGCCGCGATCCATGCGAGTTGCCGCAGGATTCGGCCGATTTCCCGCCGTCGAGCGGCAATTTTCCGAGCAGATGGGCGGGTTGCCGCGCGGTCGATCAAAAGCTCGGGAATGACAGTGCAATCTCGGTTCCAGGCGGCCGACGAGGGGTGGTGGCCGCAGAAGTCCCGCGCAGGGGCCTCAGCGACGCGATGAAAAACCCTGGAGGAGGAAGAAAGGCTAGGTGAAACTTCCGGGACGGTACACTAGGGCTTCAGGCGCGTCATGAGCCGCGGGAAAGCGATCGCTTCGCGAAGGTGGTCAAGCCCGCAGATCCAGGCGACCGTGCGTTCCACGCCCAGGCCGAACCCACTGTGGGGGAACGTCCCGTAGCGTCGAAGATCCAGATACCAGTCGTATGCATCCTCTGGGAGATCCTCCTCCCGGATCCTCGCCAGCAAGCGGTCATGGTCATCCTCACGCTGGCTGCCGCCGATGATCTCGCCGTATCCCTCGGGCGCGATCAGGTCATTGCACTTGACGGTTCGCGGGTCCTCGGGGTTCTCCTTCATGTAGAACGCCTTGGCACGCTTCGGATAATCGTAGATGAAGACGGGCACCGAGCGCCCCTCGGCGATCTTCGTCTCGTCTTCCGCGCCCAGGTCCGAGCCCCACTCAATCTCGCTCCCCCCCGCCTGGAGATACTCGACCGCCTCCGTGTAGCTGATTCTGTCGAAGGGTGGACGGATCGCCTCCACGTTCTCGATCTTCCTCTCCAGAACCGCGAGATCCGCCCGCCGGTGCTCCAGCACGCGCGTCACGATGAAGGTGATGAAGTCCTGTTGGAGGCCCATGTTGCCCTCGCTATCCAGCCAGGCGACCTCGGGCTCCACCATCCAGAACTCGGCCAAGTGCCGGCGAGTCTTCGACTTCTCGGCCCGGAAGGTCGGTCCGAAGCAGTACACCTTGCCGAGTACCGCGGCGGCCGCCTCCAGGTAGAGCTGCCCCGTCTGGGCGAGGTAGGCCTTGCCGAGATCGAAGTACTCGGTCTCGAACAGCGTGCCGGCCGATTCGCCGATCGCCCCGGTCAGGATCGGGGTGTCGACGAGGACGAAACCCTGCTCGTGGAAGAAGTCTCGGATCGCCCGCACCACCTCGTCCCGCACCCGCATGATCGCGGCCTGTCTCGGGCTCCTCAGCCACAGGTGTCGGTTCTGGAGCAGGAAATCGGTGCCGTGTTCCTTGGGCTGGATGGGGAATTCCGGGGAAGGGCCGATCAGCTCGACCCGGCGTCCCGTGATCTCGTAGCCGGAGGGAGCGCGCGTGTCCTCCCGAACCACTCCGTCGATCTCGATGCTGGCCTCGTGGGCGAGAGCCTCGGCCGTTTCCCAGCTGGTCTCGTCCACCTCGTCCTTCGCGAACACGACCTGCACCTCCCCGGTGCCGTCGCGCAGGATGACGAAGAGGATCTTCCCGCTCGACCGATGCTTCCGCACCCAGCCTCGCAGCCGGACGGTCTCGCCCGTGTGGAGGCTCAGATCGCGGACGTCAACGCTGTCGGCGGAAGCCGGCTTGGACGTCGTATCCTCGTGGGACATCGCACCTGTCGAAGCTAGGAGCGGATAGGGGACGCTCCACTCTGCGGGCAGGCTGATCGAAGGTCAAGGCCGGAGCCGCTCATCCCACCTCGTAGAGGGACTCGCGTCGGCCGTAGCGCTCAGCCAGTTCTCGCGCGAACGGGCGGTGTGGCCGAGCTCGAAGCTCGGGATCCTCCTCCACGATCTCGCGCGCCCGGCGCCATGCGTGCTCGAGGAGATCGGCGTCCTTTTCCAGATCGGCGAACCGGAGCTCGGGCGCCCCGTGCTGCCGCTCGCCGAAGAGGTTCCCCTGGCCTCGCAGGCGGAGGTCGGCTCGCGCCAACTCGAAGCCGTCGGTGGTGCGGGCGAAGATCTCCAGCCGCTCCGGCGGCTCTTTCCCGGAGTAGAAGGCCGCGCAGTAGCTCGCGTGCTCACCCCTCCCGACCCGGCCCCGGAGCTGGTGGAGCTGCGCGAGTCCGAAGCGCTCCGCATCCTCGATGAACATGACGGTCGCGTTCGGCACATCGATGCCGACCTCGATGACGGTGGTGGACACGAGAAGCTGGACCTCTCCCCCCACGAACCGGCGCATCACCCCCTCCTTCTCGGCCGCGGCGAGACGGCCGTGGATGAGCCCGACGTCGAAGCCGCTGAAGCGCTCGACGAGCCGCTCGTGCATCAGCGTCGCGGCCTTCACGTCCAGAACCTCGGACTCGTCGATGAGCGGGTAGACGATGTAGCCCTGGCGGCCCTGCTCGAGCTGTTCCTTCAGGAAGTCGAACGCCGCCTCTCGGCTGGTCTCACCCCGCACCCCCGTCTTCACGGGCGTACGGCCCGGCGGCATCTCGTCCAGCACGGAGAGGTCCAGGTCTCCGTACAGGGTGAGCGCCATTGAGCGGGGGATCGGCGTGGCCGACATGACGAGAGCGTCGGTGCTCTCGCCCGCCTCCCGCAAGGTTCGTCGCTGCTCCACGCCGAATCGATGCTGCTCGTCGATCACCACGAGACCCGGCGCACCGAAGCGCACCGCATCCTGGATAAGTGCGTGCGTGCCCACCACCACGGCCGCTTCGCCGCTCTCGATCTCGCTGAGAGCGCTCTCCCGGCGTGAGCCGGTAACCGAACCGGTGAGGATGCAAGGCTGTATTCCGACGCTGTTCATCAGCTCCGACAGTGTGCGGTAGTGCTGCTCGGCCAGGAGTTCGGTCGGAGCCATGAGCGCGGCCTGGCGCCCGTTCTCGGCGGCCTTCAGCATCGCCAGCGCGGCGATGACTGTCTTTCCGCTTCCAACATCGCCCTGGAGCAGGCGATACATGCGCGGCTCCTGCTCCATGTCGGCTTCGATCTCGCCCCAGGCACGCTGCTGCGCCGCCGTCAACCGGAACGGGAGCCCGGCCAGGAACGTCTCGGTGAGCGTTCGATCGCCCGAGAACCGGATCCCCTTCTGGCTCAGACGCTGTCTGTGCCGGGCTCGGGAGTGAAGGAGCTGCAGGTAGAAGAGCTCCTCGTACGCCAGCCTCCGCCGAGCCGGCTCGACCTCCGAGAGGGAGCTCGGTCCGTGCAGGGTGGCGAGCGCGTCCCTCAGTCCGGGGACTCCGATCTCGGAGCGCCAGCGCGGGTCGAAGGCCTCCCTGCCCGACGCATCCCGAAGCAGGCGGGAGAGGTTCGCCTGGATGATCGCCCGAATCTGACGGTGGGAGAGCCCCTCCGTGGCCGGATACACCGGGAAGACCCGTCCCGAGGACCCGGTCTCGCCTTCGAGCTCGTCCTCCTCGGCGAGAACGGTATGCTCTCGCGGCTGCATCTGGCGTCCGTGATAGAAGCGGACGGGGCCGGTGGCCAGAAGAAGCTGTCCCCGGCGTATGGAGCGGTCGAGCCAGGGGCGTCCGGGCCAGGCACACTCGACCTGACCGGTGTCATCGCGAAGCACGACATGAAAGACGCGAAGGGACCGTCGCGTCCGGATTACCCCCTTGGAGACGACGCGTCCGATGATCGTGGCCTCGTCGCCCGGCGCGAGCGAGGAGATGCTCGCCACGGTCGTCGCGTCCTCGTACCTGTGCGGGAGGTGGAGTAGGAGATCGAAGGCGCTGCGGATGCCGAGGCGGGTCAGTGTCTCGGCGCGCCTCGGCCCGACCCCTTTCAGGTACTGGACGGGTCGGTACAGGATCGTGTTCGGCTCCACCGATGCCCGTCTCCCGCTAGGCGAAGATCTTCGCCAGGTAGCGGTCGGCCCGGAAGAGCTCGAGGTGCTCCGGCCGCTCCCCGGTGCCGAGGTACCGTACCGGCAAGGCAAGCTCCCGCGCCACGGAGACGATCGTGCCGGCTCTGGCCGAGCTGTCGAACTTCGCGACGACCAGTCCGGTGAGGTCCAGCGCTTCGCCGAACTCCGCGGCCTGGCTTAGCACGTTCTGCCCGCTCGTCGCGTCCACGACGAGGATGCGCTCCTGAGGCGCTCCTGCCTGAAGGCGGCCGATCACGCGATCGATCTTCTTGAGCTCCTCCATCAGGTTGCGCTGCGTGTGAAGTCGGCCCGCGGTATCGACGAGCAGGCGATCGACGCCGCGGCCGAGCGCCGCTTCCACCGCGTCGAACGCCACGGCCGCGGGGTCACCGCCCTCATGGCCGCCAACGTAATCGGCTCCCACCCGTTCGGCCCACTGCCGGAGCTGCTCCTGGGCCCCGGCGCGGAACGTGTCCGTCGCGGCGAGCAGGACCTTCTCGCCCTGCTGCACGAAGCGCCACGCCAGCTTGCCGGCCGTCGTGGTCTTGCCGGTCCCGTTCACTCCCAGGATCAGGGCGATGCCGGGGCCGGTAGCCGGACGCGCCAGCTCGACGGCATCCGATCCGTTCCTTTCCAGCATGCTCTGGATCCGGCCGCCCAGAAGGCTCCGCAGGTCGCTCTCGCTGCCCGCCCTGCCGCGCTCCGCCGCGCGCTCCAGCTCGGCCACCAGCTCCATGGTGACCTCGACGCCGAAATCGCTCTCGAGAAGGGTCCTCTCCAGCTCCTCGACGGAGACCTCGTCGAAACCCCCATCGAGGGTGCGAGCATCGGTGAGCGCCAGGTCGACGAT
Organism: Gemmatimonadota bacterium; assembly: GCA_039587445.1. Classification (GTDB taxonomy): domain Bacteria; phylum Gemmatimonadota; class Gemmatimonadetes; order Palauibacterales; family Palauibacteraceae. Next base: position 629 of record JBDHIM010000113.1, on the reverse strand, counting down.
CTTCTGCCAGAGCGAGCGTTTCGGTCGCTCGCTTCGCAGGTCCAGACTTCCTCTCTCCAAGCTGCCCTTCCCGCGTTCCTCTCGCTTGTCCTCGGGACTCGGCCGTCGATTCAACGAAGACCTATCCTGCGCCGCCAGATCCACTCGCCGCCGAACAGCACGATGGCCAGGGCGAACGGCCAGACGGCGCGGGATCGGCGCGGCGGCTCGCCCTCAACGTCTCTGCCGGAGGCGGGAAGCGCGACCTCGGGGCGCAGCGGTTTCGGCTCGAGCTCGGTGCTGCCGGCTCGCACGACCAGCGGCCGCTCGATCCTCAACCGGCCTTCGGGACCCTCCCCCACGGCCTCGAAGCTCGCCGGGCCGGCCGGCAACGAAGGGCCCGTGACGAGCGCCTCCGGCTCCTCCCAGCGCCGGGCCCAGACGGCCCGTCCGGCGCTGTCGTACACCGTGATGGCCAGATCTGTGATTCCGGGTTCCACCCGCCAGCGGGCCGGCGCGACGCTGGACGGCACTTCGGCCAGATCCACGGCTCGCCGCTGGACACCTTCGAGCAGCCAGCCGGCGATGCCGCCGAACAGACCCTCGTATACTCGCCGAGCCTCGCCTCCCCTGAAGGCCCAACGCCAGTA
>JBDHIM010000010.1:0-37235 GCA_039587445.1 Gemmatimonadota bacterium | reverse complement strand
CGTGAGGGCTTCGACGTTCAAGCGCACCATGCGGAGGCTCGCGTCCACGTCGATCTCGGCAAAAGGGCCGAAGGTCCCGAAGCCCGCGTTGTTGACGAGGACATCTACGGGCCGGCCGGATAGCCTGGCGTAAAGCCCCGATGCGGCACCCGGATCCGAGAGGTCCAGGGCGATCCATGTCACGTCGACGCCGTGCCCGCCGCTCAGCTGCTCGGCCACCCCCTGGAGCTTCTCCTCGTTCCTGGCCACGATCGCCAGGTCGTGCCCGTCACGAGCCAGCAGCCGGCTCAGCTCGTAGCCGATTCCGACCGTCGCGCCCGTTACGACGGCCAGCGGCCTACCAGATACCGTGCCCTTCGCCGCACGCCGGGTCACGCCGATCGACTCTTAGACCGGATCGAGGGACTATGCAACCTTTCTCGTATCGGGCGCATCCATCATCCAAAGAACGGGCGGATTGGACCGTTCGCGATACCTAACAGCAACGGTGGGGGGCGACAAGACCGACCGATCGCGCCCCCGGACCGGCTCTCATCCTACCGAGCCGGCGATAGCTCCGGGCCTCCTGGCTCGAGACAGCCGGGGGAGACCGCGGCCCGGAGGCCTCACGCCTCCTTTCGGACTCCCTGAAACCTCTCCGAGACGCGTCCCGTAGGGTCGGCCAGAGGAACCGGAAAGCATGAAGCCCTCGCGAGACAAGGAAGAGCCGAAGTTGGAGACACCGCTCCGCAAAGAGGAGAGCCGACCCCGCATCGTGCCCGATGGCGAACAGCAACCGAGGCGAGCCCGTGTGGCGGACACGATCGCCGACTCCAGGTCCAGGCCCAAGGCCGGAGAATGGGACCGTAGTCGCGGCTCCTCCGGTCGCGGAAGTCGCATGGACATCACGCGGGAAGCTACCAAGAGCAGACGGAAGCCGATCCTGATCGGCGGAGGCATAGCGGTCGTCGCGGTGATCACGCTACTCCTCGCCCTCATGAAGCCCGCGGCCCCTAGCGTCCAGCGCAACTCCGTGTTGATCGGCGCCGTCGAGCGCGGCCCCATGGTCCGAGCCGTCCGCGGACCCGGTACCCTCGTGCCCGAGCAGATGCGATTCGTCTCGGCCCTCACGGCCGGGCGGGTGGAGCAGGTGCACGTGGAGCCGGGCGAGGCGGTGGAGGCGGGGACAGTCCTCCTGCAGCTCAGCAACCCGGACGTCGAACTGGAGGCGCTTCAGGCCCAGCAACAGTGGACAGCCGCACAGGCCGGCCTCGTCGATCTGCGGCGCACGCTCGGCACCCAGATGCTGGCCCAGGAAGCCTCCCTGGCCCAGGCAAGCGCCGACTTCATGGCGGCTAATCGAACGGCGGAAGCGGACTCCGTCTTCTATCTGCGCGAGCTGATCAGTCGAAACGAAGCGCTGCAATCCAGGGAGCAGGCCGAGGCCGCAAGAATCCGGTTCGCCACCGAGGAGAAGCGTTACGGTCTCCTGCAGCAGACCGTCGACGAACAACTGCAGGTCCAGCAGGAGCAGGTGGACCGGCTCCGCTCTATCTACGAGTACCAGCGTCGGAGAGTGCAATCGATGCAGGTGACGGCCGGCGCCGACGGCGTGCTGCAGGACCTCTCGCTCGAGCCCGGGCAGTGGGTGCAGTCGGGCACGACCCTGGCCCGAGTGGCACAGCCCGGTCGACTCAAGGCCGAGCTCCGAATCCCCCAAACGCAGGCCCGCGAGGTCCAGCCGGGCCAGCAGGCACTGATAGATACGCGAAGCGACCTGATCGAGGGTCGGGTGAAGCGGGTCGACCCGAACGTGCAGAACGGTGCGGTGCTGGTCGAGGTGGCACTGGAGGGCGAGCTGCCCCGGGGCGCCCGCCCCGACTTGAGCGTGGACGGCACGATCGAAATCGAGCGGCTTGCCGACGTCCTTCACGTCGGACGTCCGGCGTACGGCCAGAGCCATAGTACGGTGGGTTTGTTCAAGCTGGTCGACGGCGGCGATGCCGCCGTCCGGATACCGGTTCGGCTTGGAGCGAGCTCGGTCAACGAGATCGAGGAGAAGAGGAACGATGACGATGAGCGTGACGAACGGAGCGAACGGGGCGGGCGACGCGGCCGCCATGATCGAGATGACGGACGTGAGCAAGGTCTTTCTGACCGACGAGATCGAGACGCACGCCCTGTCCGATGTGCAACTCCGAATAGATGAGGGTGATTTCCTCTCGATCGCGGGGCCGTCGGGCTGCGGGAAGTCCACGCTGCTCTCGCTACTGGGCCTGCTCGACTCGCCCAGTTCCGGGGAGTATCTCCTGGATGGCAATCCGGTGGCGGACCTGAGCTCCTCGCAGCGTGCGACGATCCGGAACCGTCACATCGGCTTCATCTTCCAGGCCTTCAACCTGATCGGCGACCTCACCGTCTACGAGAACGTGGAGCTTCCCCTGACCTACCGCGGACTCGCCGGACCGGAGCGGAAGGAGAGGGTGATGAACGCGCTCGAGCGGGTGGACATGCCGCATCGAGTGAAGCACTACCCCTCCCAGCTCTCCGGCGGCCAGCAGCAGCGCGTCGCAGTGGCACGCGCCGTCGCAGGTGATCCCCTCATCCTGCTGGCGGACGAGCCGACGGGTAACCTCGATTCCTCCAACGGCGAAGCGGTCATGAACCTGCTGGCCGAGCTGCACGGGGAGGGAGCGACTATTTGCATGGTGACGCACGACCCGCGGTACGCCGACTACGCCGGACGCACGATCCATCTATTCGACGGACGGATCGTCAGCGATGAATCGAACGGCGCAGTTCGGGAACTTCAGGAGCACGGCTACGAGGTCGTGGGCCAGTAGGCCGAACCCCTCCTCTCCCGACTCAGAGTCAACGGAATCAGGGCAAAGGGAAGATGATCAGCGGACTGCTGAAGGAATTGCGTTACGCAGTGAGAATGCTCCGGAAGAACCCGGGCACGAGCCTGATCGCCGTGCTCGCGCTGGGCCTGGGGATCGGCCTGACGACGATCATGTTCAGCATCGTCTATGGTGCGGTGTGGAAGGGCCTGCCGTTCGAGGGAGCCGAGAAGCTCGTTCACATCGAGCGCAACAACCTCGCCGAAGACATCGAGAGCATGGAGGTCCCGATCCACGACTTCCTGGACTACCGGGAAGCTCAGACCTCGTTCGAAGGCCTCGCCGGCTTCTATTCGGGGACCGTCAACCTGGCGGGCACGGAGCGTCCGGAACGCTACGACGGCGCCTTCATCTCGGCCAACGCGTTCGAACTGATCCGAGTGCAGCCTCTCCTGGGCCGGAACTTCCAGGAGGGAGAGGACACGCCGGCCGCCGATCCCGTCATGCTTCTAGGCTACCACGTGTGGCAGGACCGTTTCGGAGGCGACTCCGAGGTCGTGGGTCGGATCGCGCGCGTGAACGGCGAGCAGACGACGATCATCGGCGTGATGCCCGAGGGGTTCCGATTCCCGATCGCCGAGGACGTATGGCTGCCTCTGCGGATGGACCCGCTCGAGCTGGACCGCGGCGACGGGCTGACGCTGGAGGTGTTCGGACGATTGAGGGATGGCGTGAGCATGGACCAGGCGTCGGCCGAGATGCAGGCGATCGCCACCCGCCTGGCCGAGGAGTACCCCGCCACGAACGAGGGCGTCGGAGCGGTCCTGCAGCCGTACGTCGATGAGTATATCGGCGCGGAGCCACGGGCCATGCTCTACACGATGCTGGCGGCCGTCTTCCTCGTTCTGCTGGTGGCGTGCGCCAACGTCGCGAACCTGCTCCTCTCACGCGCCGCGACCCGCTCGAAGGAACTCGCCATCCGCAGCGCCGTCGGGGCCAGCCGACTTCGCGTCATCATGCAGCTCGTCGGCGAGGGGATCGTCCTCGCGGGCGCAGGAGCGCTTCTCGGAATCGGGGTTTCGGTTCTTGGAATCGGGATGTTCAACCGCGCCATTGCACCGACAGACCCGCCGTTCTGGATCGACATCGGCCTCAACACGGTCGTGCTGGTCTTCGTCATCGGCGTCACCGTGCTGGCGGGAGTGCTGTCCGGCATCCTCCCGGCGATCCAGGCGTCCGGCAGCGCCGTCAACGAGGTGCTCAAAGACGAGTCGTGGGGCTCGTCCGGCTTCCGCGTGGGCAAGCTGAGCAAAGGCCTCGTCGTGGGCGAGATCGCGCTCTCGCTGGGCGTTCTCGTCGCCGCCGGGCTGATGATCAAGAGCGTCACGAACCTCAACACGATCGACTACGGCTTCGATACGGAGACGACCTTCACAGCGCGCATGGGGCTGTTCGAAGCCGACTACCCGGACACGACCAGCCGGAGAGAGTTCTATCGCGAGGTGCTGCGCCGCGTGGAGCAGCGCCCGGGCGTGGAGGCGGCGGCGATCGTGACCGCCCTGCCGGGAGCCTGGTCCTACGGTAGCCGGTTCGGGATCGAGGGCGAGACCTATGACCGCGACCAAGATTACCCGGTGGCGCGGTTCGCGACGGCCTCCCCGGACTTCCTCGACGTCTACGGAGTGAAGGTGCTCGAGGGCCGAACGTTCGGGCCCGAGGACACGCACGACGCGATGCCCGTCGCGATCGTGAACCAGAGCTTCGTCGAACAGTTCTACCCGGAGGGCTCGGCGATCGGCAAGCGTGTCCGTCAGGGCGACTCCGAGACCGAGGAGCCCTGGCGCACCATCGTCGGCGTCGTGCCCGACATGTACATGCAGGGACTCTCCAACATGGAGGAGGACCCCTGGGGCGTGTACTTCCCTCTCGATCAGTACGACACCCGCTTCGCCTACGTGGCGCTTCGCTCGGCGGGCGAGGACCCGATGACCCTCGCGGCCGGCGCCCGGGACGATGTCATGGCCGTCGACCAGGACATCCCGCTCTACTGGGTGCAGACGCACCAGGCCGCGATCGACGAACAGACCTGGTTTTTCCGGATCTTCGGAAACCTGTTCATGGTCTTCGGCTTCGTGGCATTGTTCCTGGCGGCCGTCGGGCTCTACGGCGTGATGTCCGCCTCCGTGAGCAATCGCACATCGGAGATGGGCATCCGCATGGCGCTCGGCGCCCAGGGCGGTGACGTGCTCCGGCTGATTCTGAAACAGGGTGCGGTGCAGGTCGGGATCGGGATGGCGCTCGGCCTCGCGCTGGCGGCGCTGCTCTCACGCGGCCTGGAGCTCGTCCTCTTCCAGGTCGAGCCGTGGGATCCCTTCGTGTTCGCGCTGATCGCCGTCGTCCTGGCCGCGGTGGGCATGCTGGCCTCATACATCCCGGCGCTGCGAGCGACCCGGGTCGATCCGGCCGTGGCGCTCCGCTACGAGTAACGGTTCGACCGGCCCGAGGGCCAGCGTCGTCGGTTACCCGTTGCTGAGACCGGTAACATGAGCGGAGGAGGCGGTTCTTCGGGACCGCCCCTCGTGCATCCGGTCGTCGACAGCGGCCGTCAGCAGCGGGGGAATCCCCGACAATCAGAATCCAGATCTGCCTTATGGCGGGCGTGTAGGCGCTTCAGCTAGCATAGTCTCAGGTGTGTCCACAAGGCAGTCCGTGACGCGCTGCTCTAGCACGAGAAAGCGGCTGAACGCAAGAACTACAAAGCACGTGACGTGCTGGCCGATGGCACGTCATCGGACCTTTGATCTCTCATAGTCTCATCGGCAGGAGGGGTGCCCCAATGAGGCGGTACGTCACCTTCTCGATTGTGGCTCTCGCTCTCGCGGCCTGTTCCTCCCGCTACGACCCCCAGGGCGAGCCGACGATGTACTCCCATTTCGGTGCGGCAGATGACATTCATGCGGCTGTTATAGATGGGAATCTGAGGGCGGTAAAGGAGCCGGCAACCTGGCTGGCGGAGCACGACATCCCGAGCCTTCCCGAGGGCTCGGAGAGCCACCTCGCCGAGCTACAGGATTTCGCTCGGCAGGCCGGGCATGCCACGAGCCTCGGGGATGCCGCGCACGCGATGGGCGGCATCGCGAAGACCTGTGGAGCCTGCCACCGGGAGAACATCGCGGAGCCCGTAACCGGGAAGACGGCGGCCCTGGAACCGGGAGAGGATGTGGCCACTCACATGACCAGGCACGCCTGGGCGGCGGAGCGTCTGTGGGAAGGTCTCGTCATGCCCTCGGATGCCAGGTGGGTCAAGGGTTCGGAAGTGCTGAAAGAAGCGCCGTTCAAGCCCGAAGCCGTCGCAGGGGCGAGCAGCGAGGAGATCGCCGTTCTGAAGGAGGTGGAGCTGCTCGAGCAACGCTGCCACGGCATCGGGGCCAAGGCGGGGACGACGACAGACCCGACGGAGAGGGCGATCCTGTATGGAGAGCTCCTCTCCACCTGCGCCTACTGCCACAAGCTCACCGGCCAGGAGGTCGCCGCGGCCGGGTAGGCGCGAAGGGCCGCTAGGTCTCCTTCCCACCGGACGAGAGCAGCTTCTCCTGGAATTGCTGCACTTCCAGTAGCTTCTCCAGGTCAGCCTCCGTGTTCGACTGCTGCTGCTCGAGGAGCGCAACTCGCTGCTCGAGCAGGGCCACGTGCTGTCCGGAGCCCTGAGCCTCCCTCATCCTCGCCACCGCCTCGGCGATCGGCTTCAGGGCAAAGCGTGCGGTAAATCCGGTGATCGGGATCAGCACCGTCAGCATCCCCATGACGATCGCGACGATCGGAATCAACTCTCCCATCTGAAGCTCTCCCCTCGAGTTTGTGTGATCGTTAGATCGTTAAGAGGCTCGGGTCGTTCAACAAGCGCGAGCCGGCTAGCGGCCGGCCCCCAGGATCCGGTCGATCAACTCGCGATCATCCGGCAGCAGGCCGACGGCGACGATGCGCGGCACGAGCTCTCTCCACGCCGGATGAAGCCGGTAGGCTCTGGCGAACAGGGGCAGCGCCTCTTCGGTTCTCCCCTCCGACGCGAGCGTCACGGCGTGCCAGAAGATCGGCTCGGAGCGGCCGGGCAGGAGCTCCTCCGCCCGGCGGTATTCCTCCAGGGCGCGGTCGATCTGCCCGGCGGTGACGTGCTCATCTCCCTCGTTCATGTGCCGGTATGCCCGCGCAACGGTGAGCACGCGGCGCAACTCCACCAGTGGATCCGGGTGATCCTCCACCCGCAGATCGTATAGCCGATCCTCCCAGGGACGCCCGCTCGGATGCTTCGCTACGACGAGCAACGCGGCGCTCTGCTTTCCGCGGAGGTCTCCACCCACCTCCTGGGCTGCTTCGAGCGTCGCCATCAGGCGCTCCGCCAGGTCGCCGGATGAAGACGTGTAGGCGCGCACCATCACGTCGCAGACGCCCGGCTTCAGCATCAGGTTGGCCTGGACCGTGAACCCCTGTCCAGTTCGGTCGCACGCCTCCGCGATCGCCGAGGCGCCCGTATGGACGGCCGTCCGCCCCCGCGAATCCACCATCCCGACCTGCCGGACCGCCTCGTTCGCGTCCGAGGCGACGAGGCCGGCCAGGGTCTCGGGTGCGCTCTTTCCGCTCCTCATCATCTCGAGCCCGAGGGCCCCATAGATGGGATCGGTGAACGACTGCGTGGCCACGGCACCGACACCGCTTGCCGCCCAAGGCACGACGGAACCGACCGAGAACCAGTGCGACTGCACGGCGACGCCCAGCTCTCCCGTGGCCGAGTCCCGAGCCACGATCGAATACGTGGAAACCGGCCGGCGTGGCACGCCAGAGTGCCCAACCACCGGCTGAGCCCCGGCAGGCCCGGCGGCCAACCCCGTCGCGAACGCCAGGGTCCCGAGGAGAAGCCGGTCACGGGTCGAACGGAGCATTCTCAATCCCTCTGGTTCGGGTCGCTCGCACGGCCAAGCCACTCACTCAGGATGCGCGCAAAGTGCAGGTTGGGTGCCAGCAGGCACCCGTGTCCGTGTCCTTTCAGGATCCGTAGCGTGGCCTCGGGGATCCTCTCGGCCATGAAGGAGGCCTGCTCCACCGACGGGACCAGGTGATCGCGATCCGCGGCCAGAAGCAGCGTCGGGACCCCGATCTCACCGAGGTGCTCGCGAAGATCGTACTCCTGCAGGATTCTCAGCCTGTTCAGGTAGCCTTCCTTGGTCGTGCCCCCCGTCAGCTCCAGGAAACGGTGGATCTCGTCCCGGTGCGTGTAGCGGGAGTGCATCCGCGTCGCGGTCAACCGCCTCACGAGGGCCATCGTCTTCCACGGGAACGTACGGATCCAGGCGACGGCAAGCTTCAGGCGCAGCTGCGGGCGAAAGTACGGGAAGGTGTTGAGGACCACGAGCCGCTCCACCAGCTCCGGACGCGCGAGGGCGAACGACATCGACAGGGCGCCGCCGAACGACTCGCCGAACACGACCGCCCTTTGCCCGGATGGTGACGCCTGCGCCACGATGCTCGCGAGATCCTCCACGAGCGTGTGCATGTGCGTGGCCGAGTCCCGAAGCGTGTAGGTCGCGACCCGGAACTCGCGCCCGAGCTCCGGCATCTGGCGATAGAAGAGCAGGCCCGTTCCATCCATTCCGGGGACGTACACGAAGGGAGGGCCCTCTCCCTCGATGGCGAGGCGGGGATCGTATGGGACAGCCTCCGTCACGGCTGCATCACCGAGCCGATAGCCGGGCCTTCTGGACACGTAGGGGGATGACATCCTTAGATTCCATTATGTCGCCGACCGAAGATCGAGCTTGGAAGATCGCACGCGTCACATGGACGGTGCTCACCGGCTTCTTCGTCGAGAGCTTCATCTTCGCGGCATCCGTGTTGCCCGCCGCCCTCTTCTGGGAGTGGCACTTTCACTGGCCGTACCCATCGGACGGCGTGCGGATCTTCGTCCTGGCCCTCTCCTTCGTGCCGGCGTACCTGCTCTTCGCCTTCGCACTCATGGTCTTGTCGGCCCTGATCACCAGCATCCTCGGGTGGCGAAGCCCCCCGGACATGGAGATGCGGATCGGCGACCTGGAGTGGCCGTTGCTGCGCTGGGCCCGCTACATGATCACCCAGCACATCGTACGGCTGTTCGCCGGCGTCTTCTACCGCTCCACCCCGGTGTGGTCCTTCTACCTGAAGCTGAACGGTGCGCGGTTGGGACGCGGCGTGTTCGTAAACAGCCTCTCGATGTCGGACCATAACCTGTTGGAGTTCGGAGATCACGTGGTGATCGGCTCCGATGTGCACCTCTCGGGGCACACCGTGGAGGCCGGGGTCGTGAAGACGGCCATCGTGCGTCTCGGGAACAGGGTGACGGTCGGCACGGGCAGCGTGATCGGGATCGGGGTCGAGATCGGGGACAACGCGCAGGTGGGGGCTCTGAGCGTGGTCCCGAAGCACCGGCGCCTGGAGGCGAACTCCACCTACGTGGGGGTGCCGGTTCGCCGGATCGACGCACCGGAAGCTGAGATGGCGGTCCTGGGCCCGCCCTAGGGCTGGACAGGCTCGACCAGCTGGCCGGATTACCTAGGCTGGCGAGGCCGTGCCGGCTCTCCCGGCTGCCCAGCCACCCGCCGTGGCGGCCAACCATGTGACCACCGCCACCGGAATGCCGCCCACTGTCCAGCCGAAGGCGACCGGGTAGCGATCGTCTGGATAGAGGATCGCCGGCGCGATCTCGGAGGCCAGCAGGGCGACCGCTCCTCCCGCCGCCAGCAGCATCAGGCCCAGCCAGATCCGGCGTGTCGCGACGCCGGCCACGGCGGACCAGGTGCCCAGCGCGGCGGCCAGCAGGAAGCCCGCCAGCGCCATGACGACGCGATACGGGTGCGCAAGCAGTCCATCGGCGCCGCCCACTTCCCCGGCGCCCGGAACGATGCCCAGCCTCGCGGCCGAGATGACGAGCAGCAAGACGGCAAGGTAGACGGCTCCACCCCGGACGATCATCATCTTCTCTCTGGCGCTCAGATCCATCTTGACGTCCTTCTTTAGTGGCTATCCAGGCTCACCCGGCCTCCACTCGGCACACGCCTCGAGAAAAGATAAGACAAGTACTTTATGTTGTAAAGTCGGCCGGGAGGAGGTCAACCCCTTCGATCCCCAATGCGAGCTCGGGACCGTAGGCCCTGGCGGGCGTCTGGAATCCGGGCGGCGACTCCCCACGCAGTGCCCTCTCGAGGACCGCGAGCGCCGTGAGCGCCGTGAAATCGTATGCCTCGGGGCCCACCAAGATGGCAGAGACGGACTGACCTTCGTCGTCGGCGACCTCGCCGTAGATGCGGGTCTCGCCGCGAGCACGCTCGTCGTCGCTCGGCCCGGCCACGCGATGTCGGATGCCGCGCTCGATCAGGCCGCGCATCGGTCCGCTTTGCAGCAGCCCGCGGAGGCGGCCCGTGACCCGTAGGGCGCGCTGCAGGCCGGGAGGACCGGCGCCGTAAACCTCGATCTCCCCGATCCCGGTGCTGTGGTAGGCCGTCACCACGTCGCCGAAGGGGATCGTCACCGCCGAGCGGGGACCGGTGCCAAAGTCGAAGCTGCGCGACTTCCAGCCCGCCGGCACGGGGGTCAGCTGGCCGGCACGCCTCACCAGCCCTCCCTCTCCCAACTGCTCGGCCATGCTGAGAGCGGTACCTCGTGACACGCCGCCGCCGGGGAGAACGGCCAAGGTGAGCCGAGTGGCGGAGGGAAGCCGGGATTTCAGGTGCACGGCCAGGCAGTCGGTGGGCACCACATCGAAGCCGACACCCGGCATCAGCATGACCCTGGCCTCCCGGGCACGATCATCCAGCTCGGCAGCGGCCTCGAAGACCGTGATCTCACCGGTGAGGTCCAGGTAGTGGCGACCCGAGTGCAGGCACGCCTCCACCATCGGCCGGAAGGTGCGGGAGAACGGGCCCGCGCAGTGCAGAACGAGCGGAACGCCCTCGAGCGCGTGGTCCAGGGCCTCTCGGTCCTCCAAATCTGCGACGACGTGCCGCAAGCCCACCTGCTCGGCCTGCTCGCGGAGGGCCTCCTCGTTGCGGCCCGCCAGAACCGGCTCGAGGCCGCGCTCCACGGCCAGCCGGGCGATGAGGCGTCCGGTGTAGCCGTAGGAGCCGTAGAGCAGAAAGCGGCCGGAAGCGCTCAGGGCGCGCTCAGATCGCCGGCTTCCGTGCGCGGACGAACGCCGCCATGAACTTCTCGTCGACCATCGGCGCGATGACAGCCGGGTCGAGGCCGGATTCCTCGAGGAAATCCGCCGCGTCGGCCACCCGATAGATCCGTGTGGGCTCTATCTCGACATCGGAAAAGCCAGCGTCCCGAAGCAGGCCGAGGTACTCCTCCTCTTCCAGAGCGCCGGCCACGCAGCCGACCCAGAGCTCGACGCTCCGGCGGATCGCTTCGGGCATGTCGCCGCGAACAACGATGTCGGACACGGCGAACAGCCCGCCCGGTCGAAGCACGCGAAACGCCTCCGCGAGCACTCGTGGCTTATCGGCCGACAGGTTAATCACGCAGTTGGAGATAATCACGTCCACGGAATCATCCGGCAGCGGGATCTCCTCGATCTCGCCCTTCAGGAACTCGACGTTCTCGACGCCGGCCTTCCGCTGATTCTCGCGGGCCAGCTCGAGCATCTCGTCCGTCATGTCGAGCCCGTACGCCTTCCCTTCGAGACCGACCCGCCGGGCCGAGAGCAGCACGTCGATGCCGCCCCCCGAGCCCAGATCCAGGACGGTCTGTCCGGGCAGGAGCTCGGCCAGCGCCGTCGGGTTGCCGCAGCCCAGCGACGCGAGGACGGCCGCGTCCGGGAGCGCCGCTGTCTCGTCCACCGAGTAGAGGCCCGACGTGATCGGATTCTCGACGAGAACATCGGAACCACAACAGCTCACCGCCTCGCCACAGCATCCAGCCTGATCGCCCTTGGCCACCTCGGCAGCCGCCTTGCCGTATCGTTCACGCACGGCGGTCTTGATGTCCGCCTTGGTCGCTGACCCGCTCATCGTTCCTCCATTCGTCCCATTATTCTGCCCGGGTCCGATCAGCAGCACTCAGCTTCGGCTCTCGCCGCCGCCTCGGCACTCGCCTCACCCAACCGTGAGAGGCCACCTTCCAGTTCCCCGAGCAAGTCATCGTTCAGTGAGTAGTAGATCCACTTCCCCCTCCGGCTGGCGACCACCAGGCCGGCCTCGCGGAGGGTCTTGAGATGAAAGGAGAGTAGCGGCTGCTTCGCTCCGACCTTCACGGCCAGATCGCAGACGCATTGAGATCCCCCGGAAAGCAGTTCCACGATCCTGAGACGCTTCGCGTCGCCGAGGGCCCTGAATGCCCGGGCCGCTCTGTCGCCGCAGCAAGTTTCCGCCCTCTCCTCAATCACGCTCATCTCCATGCTCCATCATATCAATAGTTATTGATTTGTCAACCCGCCGGCCCCGTGTTGCATGATTATGCGCAGTATATGTATTCTTATGCATGATCAGGGTCAGTATCATCGGAGCGTCGGGTTACGCCGGCGGCGAGCTTCTGCGCTGGCTGCAGGCGCACCCCACCGTGGAGATCGTGCATCTCGTGGCGGACAAGCGTGCCGGCGAAGCGGTGGATCGGGTGTGGCCGTCCATGCGAGGGCTGAGCTCCTCCACCCTCTCGACCCTGTCGGCGGTGCCACCCGAGACGATCGCATCCGACTCCGATCTCGTCTTTGCCGCCCTGCCGGCGGGAGCTGCGATGCGAATCATCCCCGCTCTCCTGGACGGAGGCGCGCGCGTCGTCGACCTGGGCCCGGACTTTCGCCTCAAGGATGCGGCCTCGTACTCGAAATGGTACGGTCTCGACCACGACCGGCCGGAGTTGTTGGCCGAAGCGGTCTACGGGGTACCCGAGCTGATGACGGCGGCGATCCGGACGGCGCGTCTCGTGGCGAATCCGGGCTGTTATCCCACGGTCGTGACCCTCGCCCTTTGCGTTCTTCTCCGCGAAGGTCTCGTCGGGGAAACGGTGATTGTCGATGCCAAGTCGGGCGCGTCCGGGGCGGGACGAACGCCTTCGGAGGGCACTTCTTTCAGCGAGCTCGACGGAAACCTCCGCCCCTACGCCGTCGGCGAGCATCGGCATACCCCGGAGATCGAGCAGGCGCTGGCCGACGCCGGGACGAATTCGCGGGTCTTCTTCGTTCCCCACCTCGCTCCCATGACCCGGGGGATCCTGGCCTCCTGCTACTTCAGCCTGCAGGAGCCGATCGACAACGGCGGAGCGCTCGGTCTCCTCCGGGCGTCGTACTCCGAGAGCCCGTTCGTCAGGGTCCTGGACGAGCTGCCGCAGACCAAGGCGACGCTCGCCTCCAATTTCTGCGACCTCACCGTTCGAGTGGACGAGCGCACCGGACAGGCGGCGGCGATAGGGGCGATCGACAACCTCGGAAAGGGAGCCGCGGGGCAGGCCGTTCAGAACATGAACGTGATGTTCGACCTCCCCGAGACGGAAGGCCTGTGGATGGCGCCGGTGTATCCATGACGCTCCCCTCCACGACGACCGGCGGCGTGACCGCGCCGCTCGGCTTCCGGGCGGCGGGCATCCACTGCGGGGTCAAGCGCCGCCGTCTAGACCTGGCGATTGTGGCATCCGACCTGACCTGCGCCGCGGCCGGCTTGTTCACGTCGAACCGAGTGAAGGCCGCACCCGTCCGTTACAGCCAGGAGGTCACCGCCCGAGGCCAGGCCCGGGCGATTGTGGCAAACAGCGGCAACGCCAACGCCTGCACCGGCCCGAAGGGACAGCGTGATGCCGAAGAGATGGCGCGGCTCGTGGCCCGGTCCATCCAGGTCGCGCCCGAGGAGGTCCTGGTCGCCTCCACCGGGATCATCGGAGAGTTGCTGCCGATGGATGCGCTACGGCGGGGCATCCCCCTCGCTTGCGAGCACCTGGGGCGATCCGGCGAGGAGGCGGCAGCGGCCATCCTGACGACCGATTCGGGACCCAAGACGGCAGCGACCACGGTCGAGATCGATGGAACGCCCGTCCGCATCGGAGGCATGGCCAAGGGAGCGGGGATGATCCACCCCAAACTGGCCACGACGCTCTGCTTTCTCACCACGGACGCCCGGCTCCCCGCGAGCGCCCTGGATTCGGCCCTCCGCACCGCGGTGGACGGCTCTTTCAATCGCATCACGGTGGACGGAGACATGAGCACGAACGACTGCATTCTCGCTCTCGCCAACGGCGCCGCTGGAAACGACGCGATCGTGAGCGGCGATGCGATGCGGAGGTTCGAGGAGGCGCTTGGCAGCGTAGCCCTCGAGCTCGCGATGCAGGTCGTTCGCGACGGAGAGGGCGCCACCAAAGTGGCGGAGATCGAGGTGACGGGGGCATCGAGCAAAGGCGATGCGGATTTGGTGGCCTACCGCCTCGCGAACTCGTTGCTGGTGAAAACCGCCCTCCATGGCGCCGAGCCGAACTGGGGCCGGCTTATGGCCGCACTCGGCAGCGCCGGCGCCGAGATCGCGGAGGATCGGGTCCAGATCTTCATCGGGCCGGCTCAGATCGTCCGCGACGGGCTCGGCGTGGAAGCAGCGCTGAGCGAAGCCGCCGCCCAACTGCGTGGCTCGCAGATCGAGCTGCGGATCGAGCTCGGGCTCGGAGAGGGATTCGCCAACGTCCTGACGTGCGACCTGTCGGAGGAATACGTCCGGATCAACGGCTCCTACGCCTCCGAAGCAGGCATGGTCTCGTGAAAGCCGCGAACACGGAGGCGCGCGGCTCGATCGCCGACTTCGAGGAGAGGGCCCGGAGCCCGGTCGGCCTCACGCTGGCCGAGGCGCTGCGGTACGCGACCCGCTGGCGCGGCAAGACGGTGGTCATCAAGCTCGGGGGAAGCGTCCTGGAGCAGGCGAGCGAGGCAACGCTGGAGGACGTCGTCCTCCTGCAGCGCGCCGGTCTGAAGCCCGTGCTTGTACACGGGGGCGGGATAGAGATCAGCCGGATGCTGGACCGCCTCGGACATACGCCTCGGTTCATCGACGGCCTTCGCGTGACGGACGCCGACACGATGGAGGTCGTGGAGATGGTCCTGACCGGACGCGTGAACAAACGGCTCGTGGCAGGGATCGAGGCTGCCGGAGGACGGGCCGCCGGACTCTCCGGCAAGGACGGAAGCCTGCTGGTCGCCAGGCCTCATCCGTCTGCCGGCAGCCTAGGCCACGTCGGAGAGGTTGAGAGAGTGGCTCCCGACGTGCTGAAGGCGATGGTCGAAGGCGGCTTCGTGCCCGTCGTCTCCTCGATCGGCACCGATCGGGCCGGAGCCACCTACAACCTCAACGCCGACGACGCCGCTGCGGCGCTGGCCGTGACGCTCCACGCCGAGAAGCTCATCCTGCTGACGGACGTGGACGGGATTCTGCGCACGGAGGGCGGCGAAGACCGGCTCGTATCGGAGCTGGATCTGCCAACCGCCCGCGCCATGCTCGAGTCCGGAGACGTCGCGGGGGGCATGATCCCCAAGCTCAAGGCGTGCCTCGCCGCGGTCGAAGGCGGTGTGGATAGCGCACACATCGTCGGCACCCGCGATCCGGACGGCCTCCTCATCGAGCTTCTCACCGATCGCGGCATCGGTACGATGGTGCGGAGCCGCGCTCGCCGGACCGTTCAAAACGGGACGCGATCCAATGGAGCCCAGCGCCCTGGGATCGAGTCGGCAATCGCGGCCTCGGAGGAACACCTCTTCAGCAACTACTCGCGAGAGCCGGTCGCCTTCTCCCACGGGTGCGGCACTTACCTCTGGGGTCTGGACGGAACGAAGTACCTGGACTTCATCGGCGGCATCGCGGTCTCGTCGCTGGGACACGCTCACCCTTCGTTGAAACGGGCGATCCGCGAGCAGGCGGAGCGCTACCTGCACGTCTCGAACCTCTACCACATCCCCGAGCAGGCCGAAGCCGCCAGGCTCCTGAAGGAGGTGAGCGGATTCGACCGGGCCTTCTTCTGCAACAGCGGTACGGAGGCGGTCGAGGCCGCGATCAAACTGGCCAGGAAGTGGGGGAGTCTCCGAACGGGCTCGGCGGCGCCGGAGATCATCGTGGCCGACGGCAGCTTCCACGGCCGGACCCTGGGCGCCCTCGCGGCCACCGGCGTGCCGCGGTACCGGGAGGAGTTCGAGCCCCTGCCTCCCGGTTTCCGCTTCGTGCCGTTCAACGATCTCGAGGCGGTCGAAGCGGCGATCGGCCCCGACACCTGCGCCATCCTCGTCGAGCCGGTCCAGGGAGAGGGCGGCGTGATCCCGGCCGAGCGCGACTACCTGACTGGACTGCGCGAGCTGACGACCCGGGTCGGGGCGCTGTTGCTGCTCGACGAGGTGCAGACCGGCATCGGTCGCACGGGACGCTGGATGGCCTTCGAGCACTACGGGATCCGCCCGGATGTCGTCGCGTTGGCCAAGGGCCTCGGCGGAGGCATGCCGGTCGGTGCGTTGCTGGCCAGCGGCGAGGTCGCCGAGCTCTTCGGGCCAGGCGACCATGGCACGACCTTCGGCGGGAACGCGCTGGCCTGCGCCGCCGCCAACGCGGTGCTGAGGACCATACGCGACGATGATCTGCTCGAGCGCGCGAGCTCCATGGGTCGAAGGCTCGCGGCGGGCATCGAGAGGTCCGCGGCCGAGAACCCGGTGGTTCGGGAAGTTCGCAGCCTGGGCCTGCTGCTGGGGGTGGATCTGACGATCGAGGCATCGTCGGTGTCGACGGCGTGCCGCGAGCGAGGCCTGCTGCTGAACGCCGTTCGGCGTGGCACCTTGAGGCTCGCACCTCCACTCACCGTCTCCGCGTCCGAGGTGGACGCGGCCCTGCTCATCCTACAAGAGGTGCTGGCCAAGGCATCTGCAGGAGATCTACATGCAAACTGAGAAGTCGATCGAGCGCATCGCCCTCGCCTACTCGGGCGGACTCGATACGTCGGTGATGATCCCCTGGCTGCGGGATAACTACGGGTGCGAGGTGGTCGCTGTGGTGGCCGACGTCGGGCAAGAGGAGGACTTCGAGGCGGTTCGAGAGAAGGCGCTTCGCACCGGCGCGGTCGCCTGCGAGGTCGTCGACCTCAAGGCCGAATTCGCCGCCGACTACGTCTTCCCCGCCCTGCGCGCCGGCGCGATGTACGAGGGCCGATACCTGCTCGGAACGGCCCTCGCGAGGCCGCTGATCGCGAAAGCTCAGGTGGAGGCGGCGCTGGCCCACGGCTGCGACGCGCTGGCCCACGGCTGCACCGGAAAAGGCAACGACCAGGTGCGCTTCGAGGTCACTTACCGGACCCTGGCGCCCCAGCTCCGCGTGGTCGCTCCGTGGCGGGAGTGGGATCTCCGCTCGCGGGAAGATGAGTTCGCCTACGCCGAGGCGAGAGGCATCTCGCTTCCCATCACGCCGGAGAAGCCCTACAGCATCGATCAGAACCTCTGGCACACCTCGACGGAAGGCGGCGTCCTCGAGGATCCCGCCATCGCGCCGCCCGATGACATCTACCAGATGACGACCGATCCGGCCGACGCCCCGGACGAGCCCCGCGTGGTCGAGATCTCATTCGAGAGGGGATTCCCCACAGCCGTGGACGGGGACCGGCTGGAACCCTGGCGTCTGATAGAGACGCTCAACGAGATCGCGGGCTCCCATGGCGTCGGCCGCTGCGATCTGGTAGAAAGCCGCCTGGTCGGGATGAAGAGCCGGGGGGTGTACGAGACACCGGCCGGCACCGTCCTGCACGCCGTCTTGCGGGACCTGGAGTCGCTGACGCTGGATCACGCGACCGCCGCGTACAAGGAAGGGCTCTCGACCCGCTACGGAGAGCTGGCCTACCAGGGCCACTGGTTCACGGCGCTCCGGGAGTCGCTCGACACCTTCCTCGACGCCTCTCACCAGACCGTCACCGGCACGGTTTCTGTGAGGCTGTTCAAGGGCACGTGCATGCCCGTAGCCCGGGTCTCGCCCTTCTCTCTCTATCAGGAGGATCTCGCAACCTTCGGCGAGGATGCCGTCTACGACCACAAGGACGCGGCCGGTTTCATTCGCCTCTGGGGCCTGTCGGCGGAGGTTCGCGCCCGGGTCCTGGCTGGGCCGGCCGGCCCATCCGCAGCTCTCTCGTCGTCCGAATCGACGGAGGCGTCGTCCGAATCGGCGGCATCGCAGTCCACGGCGCAGGGACGCGAAGCGGTGTTGAGCGGTTGATCCACGCGGCTGCGACCTTCTGATGCGACCTCCTGACGCGACCTCACTATGGGGAGGACGGTTCGACTCGGAGCTGGACCCGGTGATCCTCAGGTTTACGGGCTCGCTGTCGTTCGACGCGCGGCTGGTTCGCCATGATCTGATCGCGAGTCTCGCGCACGCGCGAATGCTGCTCGAGACGGAGATAATGAGCCGGGCGCAGGCCGAGCCGATCCTCGACGGCCTGTCGGAGATGCTCGAGGAGATCGAGGAGGGCTCGCTGGTCGTCGAGGGGCCCGACGAGGACATTCACAGCTGGATCGAGCGCACGCTGCGCGCGCGCATCGGCCCCGCGGCGG
This sequence comes from Gemmatimonadota bacterium, assembly GCA_039587445.1. Taxonomy (GTDB): domain Bacteria; phylum Gemmatimonadota; class Gemmatimonadetes; order Palauibacterales; family Palauibacteraceae. The sequence goes on along the minus strand of JBDHIM010000010.1, from coordinate 18,851 downwards.
GCAGGCTGCACACGGCCCGCAGCCGGAACGACCAGGTGAGCATCGCCCTGCGCCTCTGGGTAAGAGAGGAGCTTGCCGCGCTCTGCGCCTCGCTCTTCGTGCTCTTGGAGACCTGGCTCGGGCAGGCGGCGGAGCACGTGGAGAGCTGGATGCCCGGCTACACCCACCTTCAGAGAGCCCAGCCGGTGAGCCTCGCCCACCACCTGCTGGCTCACTTCTGGGCGCTCGAAGCCGACGCGGGACGGCTCCGTGCCACCTACCAGAGGGCGGGCGTTTCTCCCCTGGGCTCTGGCGCCCTCGCCGGCTCCCGGCACCCGATCGATCCGCACCGCTCGGCGGCCCTTCTGGGGCTGGCGGAGGTCTGTCCGAACAGTCTTCTGGCGGTGGCCGACCGCGACTATGTGGCAGAAGCGACCTTCGCCTGCGCCCTGCTCATGGTGCACATGAGCCGCTGGGCCGAGGAGGTGGTCCTCTGGACCTCGATCGAGTTCGGGTTCGCCGAGCTCTCCGACACGGTCGCGCAGGGGAGCAGCCTGATGCCGCAGAAGAGGAACCCCGAGGCAGCCGAGCTGATCAGGGGAAAGAGCGGGCGGGTGATCGGAGACCTGACCGGCCTGCTTGTGACGCTCAAGGGACTCCCGTTCGCCTACAACAGTGACCTGCAGGAGGACAAGGAGCCACTGTTCGACGCGCTTGATACTGCATCCGGCTCGGTGGGCGCCGCGACTCAGATCTCCCGCGGGCTCAGATACGACACCGAGCGTATGAGATCGGCCCTAGACGCGGGCTATCTGACCGCGACGGACCTGGCCGATCGGTTGGTCGAACGCGGGACCCCGTTCCGCGAGGCGCACGCGGCGGCGGGAGCGGCGGTCCGCGAGGCCGAGGCGCGTGGCTGCGAGCTCTGGGAGCTCGACCCCGAAGACCTCGCCGGCACCGGGGTGGCGCTCGACGCCGAGTTGCTGCGGGAGATCCGGCCCGAGGCAGCGGCCGCAGCCCGACTCTCCCATGGCGGCCCGTCGCCGGAACGCGTCGGCGAGCAGCTAGACGAGGCCGCGAAGGCGCTCGAGCGCCTGGGCCGCTGGGTCGAGGAGGTGCTTCCGCCGCCGATCTATCGCGCGCACGCGGAGGGCCGAATTCTCGCCGAGGAGTTGGCGTGAGCCCCAAGACGCGCCGGGAGCGGGAGCTGGCGATCCTTCGGATCCTGGTCGATCGTGAGGTCCACACCCAGGGCGAGCTGGTAGCCGAGCTCCAAGGCCGCGGCTTCGTCGTCACCCAGGCCACGGTCTCACGCGACATCCGGCGCTTGGGGATCCTGAAGCTGCCCTCGCCTGACGGCGCCCCCCGGTACGTGTCCCCCGACGAGGACCACCTCTCGCGGAACGGCTCCGGCGATGACGGGACGAGGGCACGAGAACAACTCGCGGCCGCCGTTCGGGAGTCCGTGCTGGAGGTGGATTCGGGAGAAGCGCTGCTGGCGGTGCGCACCCCTCCGGGTCTGGCCAACGCGGTGGCGGTCACGCTCGATCGAGCGCGGATCCCGGAGATCGTCGCAACGCTGGCGGGTGACGACACGATCTTCGTCCTCATGCGCAACGCGGCGGATCGCCGCAAGATCCGCCGCCTGTTGGAAGGTTACCTGTAGGGCTCGGGAATTCCGCGACTGGCGCTTTGATGCCGTGGGTCTCACCGAGAACAAACAGCTGGTCCGAGCCTTCTTCGATGCTGGGATCCGCGGTGACCTCTAGACCGGCCTGGATCTCACGGCCGACGAGGTCACGTGGACCAGCATCGGATCCACGAAGTTCTGGGGCACGTAACAGCTAGTCGATCAGGTCGGACCCGAGCACGCGTAGCCGCTCGGCCTGGCGGCGTGCCTCCTCCGCGGGAATCCCGCATTGCCGCGCGACATGCTGCACGAGCAGTAGCGCCGTCTCGGTCTCTTCGGTGATCACGACATCCGCACCCGCGCTCTCGAGGGGTCCCGTGTCGATGAGGTACCGAGCTCTGGCAATGACCGGGAGCGCCGGGTTCGCGAGCTTCGCCTGCTGGACGATGCGGATGGCCGCCTCGGCGTCATTGATCGCGATGACGAGCAGCATCGCGCCGCCGATTCCGGCTCTCTCCAATACGTCGGGCTTCCCCAGGTCTCCGTAGAGGAACGGGGCGCCGTGCGCCTCGGCCTCGACGGCCGTCACAGGGTTGAGATCGACAATCCGGTAAGGGTGGTCGAATGCCCGGCACACCCGCTCGAGGTACCGGCCCGCAAGCCCGTATCCTCCGATGATTACGTGATCTTGGAGTCCGGTGGGTGCCCCGGCGGAGGACGCATCTGCCGCACCCGCTGGAGCCACGCCGGGCGGCTTCAGCACGCGGCGAACCGTCGTCTCTAGCTGCATGAGGAAAGGGGTGGCGATCATGAGCAGGACGACGACCGCCAGGAACATCTGGTCCCCAGTGGGACCGATGCCGGCTGGCGAGAGGCCGTACTCACGTCCGGTATCATGCAGGACCAGGGAGAACTCGCCGATCTGCGCGAGGCCGAGCCCGACGAAGGCGGCGGTCCAGGCAGGGTAGCGAAGGGCGCGAACGCTGGCAGCCGTTATGATGCTCTTGATCGCGACAACGGCGAGCACGACGCCGAGCAGAAGCCACGGGTCCCGCAGCGCCACACGCACGTCGAGCAGCATGCCGACGGAGACGAAGAAGACGGCGTTGAACACCGTGCGCAGCGGTATGATCTCGCCCACAGCATGTTCGCGGAAGCGGCTTCCGCTGACCGCGAGTCCCGCCAGGAACGCACCGAGCGCGAGGGTGACACCGGCGAGGCTCGCCATCCAGGCGATCCCGAAGCAGATGACGACGACGACGAGCAGGAAAAGCTCGGGACTCCTGAGATGAGCGACCCTGTCGAGGACCGGAGGAACGATCCTCCGGGCGGCCTCGATGACGATCCCGATGATGAGCAGCCCCTCGAGCAGCGCGAGCAGGACCGCCCCCAGCGAGCCGCCGCCGCTTCCCAGGAGCGGTATCGTCAGCACCATGACCACGATCGACAGATCCTGGAAGACGAGGATGCCGACGGAGATCTGGCCGGCCGGCGTGTCGATCCGCGCGCGGTCGGATAGCAGCTTGAGGACGATCGCGGTACTGCTCAGGGCAGCCAGGTAGCCGGTGTAGACGCCGAGACGCCACTCGACCCCCAGCAGGACGAGAATCAGCGTCGCCAACCCTACTGTGGCGACGACCTGCAGCCCCCCACCGAGCAAGATGTAGCGACGTATGCGAGACAACCTCTCCACATTGAATTCCACGCCGATCGTGAACAGCAGGAGGATCACACCGACCTCGGCGGTGCTCGAGATCAAGTCGATATCCCTCACCAGGCGGAGCGAATACGGTCCGATAAGCACGCCGGTGAGGAGGAAGCCCACGATGGGGGGGAGTCTGAGCCGCTGGCACAGGTAGACCAGGACCGTTCCGACCGCGAAGATCGCGATCATCTCGCGCAGGAACGGCAGTTCGCCTGCCGGCGCCGCGAGGGGCATGGCCGCGATCAAGGAAGTTGCCGCTTCCAGAAGTGCCGGCTCGGCTAGCGCTGGGGCTCGACGACGACCTTGAGCGAGTCCCCGCCCTCGATCACCATATCAAACCCCTGCTGCGTCTCAGCGAGCCCGAGTCGGTGCGTGACCATGCCGGCGACATCCACCCTGCGTGCGGCGATCAGGTCCAGGGCTGTCTGCATATCTGCGGGCGGTCCCGCATAGGAATGGACGAGGTTGGTGCCGTTGGCCCAGACCTCGAGGAGCGGAAACTCAAAGGTGACGCCGGGGTCGGCCGGCGCGTACCACATCATCGTTCCGCCCCGGTCCACGCAGCCGAGCGCCTGCCGAATCGCCGCAAGGGCTCCCGTGCACACGAACACCCGCTCCGCCAGCAGGCCGTCGTTGGCTTCCCGGATGCCGGCCGCGACGTCGGAGTCCGCCGGTAGGGCTGCGTCCGCGCCGAAGCGACCGGCCTCGGTCAGCCGGTGCTCGTCGACGTCCGTCGCGATGATGGGGCCCGCCCCCAGCGCCCGGGCCAGCTGGATGAAGAGGACGCCGGAGATTCCGCTGCCAAGCACCGCCACGCTCTGTCCGGGCTCGAGCCTCGCGATCCGCAGCGCCCGGACCGCGCAGGCGAGAGGCTCCACGAACGAAGCCTCCTCGAAGCTGACCTGATCCGGGAGCCTGAAGGTGCCTCGATCCACGTTGATCGCCGGCAGGCGGACCAGCTCCGAGAAGCCGCCGGGATCGAAGTGGGTCGCCTTCAACGTGTCACAGACGCTGTGGCGGTCGGTGAGACAATACCTGCAGGTGTTACAGGGCACATGGTGGGTGGTGACGACCCGGTCGCCGGTCGCGAACCCCTCGACGCCGTCACCCACCTCCTCCACGACGCCGGCGACCTCGTGCCCCAGCACGATCGGGGCCTTGGGGAGACGGTACCACTCCATGATGTCGGAGCCGCAGATCCCGCTGGCCTCGATGCGGACGAGGAGCTCCCCGGGCCCGATCTCGGGCCGGGGCCGCTCCTCCAGCCGGATGTCCCGGTTGTTGTAGTAGACCGCGACGCGCATGTCAGCTCAAGCCGGCTGTGGCTCCAGCGTCGGCGAGCCCGCCTTCTCCTCCCGGTAGATCTCGAACGCCTCTTCCGCGCCGCTGTTCTCCTGGACGATCGAACGCACTGCCTTGATCATCCCGACCGGGCTGTCGGACTGGAAGATGTTGCGGCCCATGTCGACTCCCGACGCGCCGCACTGGATGGCGTCGAACGCCATCTGGAGAGCATCCCGCTCCGGCTGCTTCTTGCCGCCGGCGATCACGATCGGGACCGGCGTGTTCTGCACGATCTCCTCGAAGCCGTCGCAGTAGTACGTCTTCACCATGTGGGCGCCGAGCTCTGCCGAGATCCGGCAGGCCAGACCGAGGTAGCGCGCGTCCCGGTTCATGTTCTTGCCCACCGCCGTCACCGCCAGGACGGGGATCCCGTGCTCCTGCCCGGCGTCGACCAGCCTGGCAAGATTGAGCAGCGTCTCCCGCTCCCCCTCCTCTCCCACGAAGATCGAGAGGGTGATGGCCGACGCGTTCAACCGGATGGCGTCCTCGACCGTCACCGTGAGACCCTCCTCCGAGAGCTCCCTCAGGATGCTGGTCCCTCCCGACATCCGAAGCACGATCGGGATGTCCGTCTCCGGCGGGATGCAGGAGCGCAGGACGCCGCGTGTCAGCATCAGCGAGTTGGCGTACGGCAGCAGGTCCTTGACGGTCTCGTATGGCTCTTCCAGCCCGGATGTCGGACCCAGGAAGTAGCCATGGTCGATCGCAAGCATCAGTGTCCGGCCCGTCTCCGGCCGGAAGATCCGGCTCAGCCGGTTCTTCATTCCCCAATCCATCGCGTTAGTCCTCCATCTCGGGCGAGTACTCGCCCTTTCGAGCCGCCGCCGTGAGCTTGGCTCGCTTGTAGAACGCTTCCTTCGCCACCTCCACGTTCGCCTCTTCGCCACCCCACACAGCCAACGGCGAGGCCTGGAGGCCGCGCCCATACGAAAAGGTGAGCTCCCACGGGCCGTGATCGACCAACTCGTTCATCGCGTTAAGGTTCACCGTGGCTTCCACGTCGCTCTGGCCGCCCGAGAGGAAGGCGATCCCCGGAACGGCCGCCGGCACGGTGCGCATGAACGCCGTGACCGTCGCCTCGGCGACTATCTCCGGTGACGCGCGCTCCGAGGCGTCCTTCCCGGAAAGCACCATGTTCGGCTTGAGGACCATCCCCTCGAGGATGACGCCCTGAGAATCCAACTCGGCGAACACTCGGTTCAGGGTGGCCTCGGTGACGTCGAAGCAGGTCTCGATGTCGTGGTCTCCGTCCATCAAGACCTCTGGCTCGACGATCGGGACCAGGTCAGCTTCCTGTGAGAGCGCGGCGTACCGCGCCAGGGCGTGTGCGTTCGCGTCGATGCAGTATTGGGTCGGGATCGCGTCGCCGATCGTGATCACCCCCCGCCACTTCGTGAACCGCGCACCCAGCTCCCGGTACTCGTTGAGTCGGCCGCGCAGGCCGTCGAGCCCGTCGGTGATCTTCTCGTCCGGCGAGTTCGCGAGGGGGTTCGTGCTCTTGTCGACCTTGATCCCGGGAATCACGTCCTCGCTCTCGATGATCTCGACGAAGGAGCGGCCGTCGTCCGCCGACTGCCGGATCGTCTCGTCGAAGAGGATCACGCCGCTGATGAACTCGCCGAAGCCCTCGGTCGTGAACAGGAGCTGGCGCCAGCCACGCCGATTGTCCTCGCTGTTCTCGGCCCCGATGCTGGCCAGGCGCTTGGCGATCGTGCCCGTGCTCTCGTCGGCGGCAAGGATTCCCCTTCCCGGTCCCACCATCTCCATGGCCGTCTCGATGAGTCTGACTACATCCATGTCGGCGCTCCATCCTTACGATGCAATATCCAACCGGCGTGCCTGTCGATCCGGGCAGAGCCGGATGCGGGCCGCGATACCGTCCGCTGAATCTGCCGTCAGGTTCGGGCTAAAGAGATTACTGCGGAGGCCCGAAAAGAAAAAGGCGGACCGGAACGCGACGGGTCGGCCGCGGTAGTTAGCTTCCACTGCATCGAAGGGTGATTAGACATGGAGAGCGCACGAAGATGACGATCCACTTCACCAAAAAGCTGCTATCGCTATCCGCAGCCGCGGCAGCTCTGACGGCCACGGCCGCCCAGCCAGCGCTTCTCCGGGCGCAGGGCACGGCAGCCGAATTGGAGGCGGGAAGCCGCGTCGAGACCGTCGAGGTCACCCCCGGCGCCCCACTGCGCGTGGGAATGGGCGACACCCTCGCCGTGAGCTTGGACTTTTTGGACGATCTGGGAGCGGAGGTTCGGGGATTTCGATGGGGCTTCCAGTTCTCACCGCCCATCGTCGGCGCGAGACCGGACCGCGCCCGGGGTCAGGGCGCCTTCGAGATCTGGGGGATGAAGCCGGGTCGCAGCTCGCTTCAGATCGGGGTGCTCGTCATCGATGACGAGGGAAACCCGTCTCCCGAGCTCATCGAGCAGATAGATGTGACAATCGAGGATTGGCCGGTGGCCCGTGTCGAGATCGAGCCGCTCGGCTTCGAGGCGTACGCGGGCACGAGCTTCGAGCTGGCCGCTAGTGCTATCACGACCCAGGAGACAACCCATGCGACGGCCCGGCCGCTGTGGCACTCCGAGACACCGGCCGTGGCCACCGTGACATCGACGGGGGTGGTGACCCTTATGGGTCCGGGCACCGCACGGCTCACCGCGGGCTTGGGCGGCGTCGCCGATGAGATCGAGTTCGAGGTCGTCGAGAACCCGGTGACTGAGGTCCGCGTGACCCCGGCGGCCGGGTCGGTTCGCACCGGCGACGTGATTCATTTCGAGATCACCGCGCTGACTGCGGCCGGGCGCCCGGTCTCGGACGCGGCGCTCAGCTACGCGGTTCAGGCGATTCCATCCGCACCGACCCCCGGGGCCACGATCTACGAGGACGGAGCCTTCGTGGCAGAGCTCCCGGGCTCGTACCGGGTGTTCGCCTCGGCGGGCACGGCGAGCGCATCGGCCGTCGTCGAAGTGGCGCCGAGGCCGAAGCCGACCCCGGTCGAGCTCATGGGACGAGGGGGCAATCTCTCTTCCGCCAGCAGCGACCTCTGGGTGTTTACCGGCGTGGACGGCCGGGACTACGCCTACCTGGGAACGATGCCATCGGGCGGCGGCGAGCGCCTCTACGTCTGGGACGTGACCGATCCGACCGACGTGGTGCTTTCCGACTCGGTGGCGATCGACGCCCGCCGCGTCAACGACGTCAAGGTGAGCGATGACGCGACCTGGGCGGTGGTCACCCGCGAGCAGAACAGCGCCCGCGGCAACGGAATCGTGGTCCTGGACCTGAGTGATCCGAGCCATCCTACGGTGCTCTCCGAGCTCACCGAGAACCTCACGGCCGGCGTCCACAATGTCTGGATCAACGGCGACGTCGTGTACGCCGTGAACGACGGCACGAACGCCCTCCACATCCTTGACCTCTCCGACCCCGCGAACCCCACCCACGTCGGCATCTGGGATGTCCGGCCGGGCGAGGAAGACAAGACGCTCCACGACGTCTGGGCCCAGGACGGACTGGCTTATCTCTCCTACTGGGATGACGGGCTGGTCATCCTCGACATCGGCGCCGGGATCAAGGACGGGACGCCCACCGAGCCACAGTTCGTCTCGCAGATCAAGTACCGCGTGGACCACGGAGAAGAGTACGGCAACACCCACACCGCCTTCCGGTACGGAGACTACGTCTTCGTCGGAGACGAGATCTTCGGCTGCAGCGCCTGCATCAACGGGCCCCGCGGCTACATCCACGTGATCGACGTCTCCGACATCGAGAACCCCGAGGACGTCGCCAAGTACGAGGTGCCCGAGGCCGGCGCCCATAACGTCTGGGTCGAGGACGACATCCTTTACGTCGCCTACTACCAGAGCGGCCTGCGGATCGTGGACGTCTCCGGTGAGCTTCGAGGCGACCTCTACCGACAGGGCCGGGAGATCGGATCGTACCACACGGCCGGCAAGGAGGAAGACGCCTACACGCCCAACCAGGCGTTCGCCTGGGGGCCGCACCCGTTCAAAGGCAACATCTTCGTGAGCGACAACAACAGCGGGCTGTGGGTGCTCCATCACGAGCCGCCGCGTGAGCTGGTTCCGTGAGTGTGTGCGAGCGTCCGGTGCCCCGATTCGGGAGTGGGCAGACGCCTGATCTTCAAGGCTGGCGGCAAGCTCGGTGGGAGTCGTGGCGAGCAATCACGGTCCATAGGAGAGTGGTGGTTTGAAACTGACGTGTAAGACTGGCACGCGGCCGAACGCGATGATCGTGACGGCGGCAGCGTTCGCGGTGGCGGCGCTGTTCGTCCCCGGTCGCGCGGCAATGGCGCAGACCGAGCGCTCGACCGAGAGTTCCGAGCGCTCGGTGGCAAGCTCGCCCGCCCAGACGCCCGAGGCCAACTACTGGGTCTACGTGGCGAACGAGGCATCCGACGCCGTCTCGCGCGTCCGTTTCGGCCCGGACGGCCTGGTCGTGGAGCGCTCGATCGAGGTCGGCATACGCCCCGCAGACATCGACGGCGCGCACGGTGTGACGGTTTCGCCAGATGGGCTCTACTGGTATGTGTCTGTGGCGCACGGGACGCCTTTCGGCGAGGTGTGGAAGTACACAGCCGGCAGTGACCAGCTGGTGGGCAAGGCTGTGGTCGGCATGTTCCCGGCCACGATGGCGGTCACGCCGGATGGGCTCTCGCTATTCGTCGTCAACTTCAACCTGCACGGGAACCCGGTCGCCAGCTCGGTCTCCGCGATCTTCGCCATGGGAATGCAGGAACTGGCCAAGATAGAGACGTGCGTGAAGCCCCACGGAAGCACGATCAACCGTGCCGGCACCCTGCACTACTCAGCCTGCGTGGGGAGCGATCAAATCGTCGAGATTTCGGTCGACGATCTCGCCGTGACGCGCCGGCTTCTCATGACACCCGGCGAAGAGCGTTTGCTGGCGTCCAGCGAGGAACCCTCCGAGGGAGCCGCTCGGTGCAAGCCGACGTGGGTGGCCGTCTCGCCGGACGATCGGCAGCTGTACGTGGCCTGCAACGGGAGCCATGAGGTGCTCGAGATCGACGCCGCCGACCTTCAGATCACCCGTCGCTTCCCGACCGGGAAGGGCCCGTACAATCTGGCCGTTAGCCCGGACGGGAGGTACGTGGTGGCGACACTCAAGGGTCAGGGTGCCGTCGCCATCATCGATCGCTGGAGCGGCAAGGAGCGCCGGGTCGATGCCTCGCAGGCGGTGACCCACGGTGTCGTCGTCTCGCCCGACTCCCGCTACGCCTTCGTCTCCAACGAGGCGATCGGCTCGACCCTCGGAACCCTCGACGTGATCGACCTCGAGCGGGCGGAGCGGGTGGCGAGCACACCGCTCGCGCTCCAGTCCGGGGGCATCGCTTTCTGGAAGATGGAGCCGATCGCCGAAGGCACCTGAGCAGATCGTGACGGAAGTACCTCCAGAGTCGCCGCAGGAGACCCCGCCGGAAGCCGAGCCGGAAAGTCTGCCGGAGATCGCACCCGGAGTCCGCGAGCTCGACCACACGGCCGATGTCGGAATCGTCGTGACGGCATCCGAACCGGCAGAGCTGTTTCGGCGCGCCGCCCTCGGAATGGCCCGACTGATGCGAGGGGAGACCGCATCGGAACGGTCGGTTGAGCGGCTGGTGGAGCTGCCGTCCGATTCGCTGGACTCTCTACTGGTGAGCTGGCTTTCAGAGCTGCTCTACCTCGACGAGGTCGACGGCTTCGTGTTCGAGGACGCCGCCTTCCAGGAGCTGGGGGAAGGAGGCCTGAGGGCGGGCGTGATCGGACGAACCGAGCCCGAAGTTCCCGAGCGACAGCTCAAGGGTGTAACCTACCATGGCCTGCGCCTGGAGCCGGCTGCCGACGGCTGGCAAGCCCGCGTGATCTTCGACATCTGATCCTCTGGATCTGTACGTGCCATGAAGACATCTGAACGCCCCATGAAGATGCGTCAGCTGGACGAGTACCGGTGGCTCATCCCCCGCCAGGCAAAGATGAGGGTGGACGGTCTCGTCTACGCGGACCGCCGCCTGATGGAGAACATCCGCGGAGACGAAGCGATTCGTCAGGTGGCAAACGTCGCGTGCCTTCCCGGCATCGTGGGTCGGTCGATCGGGATGCCGGACATCCACTGGGGTTACGGCTTCGCGATCGGCGGCGTCGCCGCTTTCGATCCGGCGGCGGACGGCGTGGTCAGCCCGGGCGGCGTGGGCTACGACATCAACTGCGGCGTACGCCTGCTCCGCTCCGATATCACCGCTGAAGAGCTGAAGCCGCGCATCGAAAGACTGATGAACCAGATCATGCGCGACGTCCCGGCCGGCGTAGGAGCAGGCTACCGCGGTTCCGGCCTCTCCGGAGGGGCCGTGAGGGACGTGCTGACCAAGGGTGCGGGTTGGGCGGTCGAGCAGGGCTACGGCACCCGAGACGACCTGGAGCACATCGAGAGCGGTGGGACGCTCGAGGGCGCCGACCCCGGCCGGGTCAGCGATCGGGCCGTCAAGCGCGGCAGGGCTCAGGTCGGAACGGTCGGATCAGGCAACCATTTCATCGAGGTCGGCGTGGTGACCGAAGTGTACGACGAAGCGGCGGCCGGAGTCCTCGGCCTGCAGCCGGGAACGGTCACGGTCTTCATCCACTCGGGCTCCCGTGGCCTCGGACATCAGGTCTGCACGGACTACCTGGACGTGATGTTGAAGGCGACCCGCAAGTACGGCATCGATCTTCCCGACCGGCAGCTGGCATGCGCGCCGCTCACCTCCCCCGAGGCCGAAGACTACCTCGCCGCGATGTACGCCGCCGCCAACTACGCCTTCGCCAACCGGCAGATGATGTCCCACCGCGTTCGTGAGGCGTTCGCGCGCGTCTTCGGGCGCCCCTGGGAGGAGCTCGGGTTGAGGCTCGTTTACGATGTCGCCCATAACAACGCCAAGTGGGAATCCCATGAGGTGGAGGGCCGCACGCGCCGCCTCTGCGTGCACCGGAAGGGAGCGACGCGCGCCTTCCCGCCGGGTCACCCGGACGTGCCGGTCGCGTACCGGGACATCGGCCAGCCGGTGTTCATTCCAGGCGACATGGCCCGCTATTCCTACGTGCTCGTAGGTACCGCCGGCGCGTACTCGGAGACGTTCGGATCGACCTGCCACGGCGCAGGGCGGCGCATGAGCCGACGTCAGGCCAAGAAGTCGGTTCGCGGGCGGAACCTCAAGAAGGAGTTCGAGGAGCTCGGCATCGAGGTCCGTGCCTCCTCATTCGCCACGGTGGCGGAGGAGATCCCGGAGGCGTACAAGGACGTGGCGGATGTGGTGGACGTCGTGGATCGGGCCGGGATCGGACGAAAGGTCGTGCGGCTCAAGCCGTTGGGGGTCCTGAAGGGCTGAGGCCGATTCGCTCCGTCAGAGCGTCGAAGCGGGGATCGGAACGCAGGTTCTGGTAGGCCGGATCGACCCGGAGGAAGACCAGCACCCAGCACCGCTCTTCCAGGGCCTTCTCCAACCACTCGAAGGCCTCGTCCGCTTCTCCGAGCGCAGCGTGGACCAGCGCCCGATAGTCGGGAAAAATCGGTGCCCGCTTGGCGCGTTGCTCGAGCCGCCCGTACACCTCGCGAGCCGCGTCCTTTCGGCCGGCCAGCGCATGCGCCTGGGCGAGCAGGGCCACCAGCCCAGGGTGCTCGCCGATTCGCCCGATCCATTCCTCGTAGAGCTCGACCGCGTCGTCGTACCTGCCCGCCTGGACGTAGGCCGGCCCCAGGAACCAGGGAACGATGACGAAGTCCGGATCCATCGCCACGACCCCCTCGTAGCGCTCCACTGCCTCCTCGTACTCACCGAGGAAGTAGTTGGACCAACCCAGGCCGACCGTCACCGTCAGGGAGAGCGGATCCAGATCGTGCGCTCGCTGCAGCGCTTCGTTGGCCTGCTGCAAGCGGCCCATCGCCATCAGGTACTCGCCGTACCAGTGATGCACCGTCGGATAGCGCGGGTTCAACTCGATGGCGTGCCGGAACTCCGTCTCGGCTCCCGTAAAGTCCCACTCGTATATGAATTTGGCATAAGCCCGCGACGTGCAGGCCTCGGGCACGCACGCCTCCAGCTCGAGGGCCTTGCCGGTGGCCTCCTGGATCCGCTCGTAGGCTTCATCGGCGGTCAGGTATCGGTACCAACCCAGCAAGCTGTAGGCGTCCGCGAGGCCTGCGTAGGCGAGGGCGTAGTCGGGATCGAGTGAGACGGCTTCCTCGAAGCACTCGATGCTCGCTCGGAGGCCGTCGGCCCTCCTGCTGTTGCACAGAAACCGGCCCTTCAGATAGAGCTGGTAGGCCTCAAGCACGTCGGTGTGGCTGCGAACGAGCGGTGGAGCCGTCTCGCCGGGCTCCCCTCCAAGCTCGGCGCGAAGATGCTCGACGATCTCGCGGGCGATCTCCTCCTGAACCGCGAAGATGTCGGCCATTTGACGATCGTAGCGCTCTCCCCAGATCCGGAATCCGTCACGGACATCGACCAGCTGGACTGTGATCCGCACGCGATCATCGCGCATGCGCACGCTGCCCTCAAGCACGGTACTCACGTTCAGAAGGTCGCCGATCTCGCGCACGTCCTCGGCGGCATCCTTGAACTTGAATGACGAGGTGCGTGCAGCGATCCGCAGCCCATCGACCTGAGCGAGCGAGGAGATCAGCTCCTCCGAGATGCCGTCGGCAAAGTATTCTCGATCGGTCTCCGCGCTCAGATCGACGAAAGGCAGAACCGCCACCGAACGCTCGGCCAGGGTCGGTCGGCTCGGCTCGGCCGCGGTCTCCGAGTCGAGCGCCTCCCAGATCTCACCGACGCCGGATTTGCTTGGGGCCGCCGTCGCCGACGCGGCGGCCGGTCGCTCGAGCGCAGCGGTCGGTCGCTCCGCCACTGCTCTGGAGCGCGGAGCCGGGTCGGCCACTGCCGCCTCCGCGGGCACTCCCCTCGCGCGGATCGAGGCCACCAGCTCCTGGGTCTCGGGAGACGGGTCCACGCCAAGCTCGTCCCGCAGCCGCTGCGCGAACGCTTCGTAGGCGCGCACGGCGGCCGCTCTGTCCCCCACGCGATCCAACAGACCGACCAGCCGCCGTACGGCCGCCTCGTTCTCCAGCGAGTACCCGGCCGCCTGCCTCGCCCGGTCGGCGGCTGCTTCCGCGTTTCCGGCAGCCTCCTCCTCCTCGGCCAGGCTCCAGGCCGCCCGAGCCGCCAGGCGCCGCAACCGTTGCCGCTCGACGTCGAGCCACTTCTCGAACTCGGGCGCATCGGAGATGAAGAAGCCGTCCAGTAAGTCACCGCGATACGTCTCGAGAGCCTCTCGGGCTCGCCCCGCCTCCGCGTCTTCCACGAAGGCGGCGGCGTCGCACCAGATCGCCTCCGGAGCGAGGGCGAGCTCCTCGTCTCCGGTCGAAACGAAGACGGATGGCCCGACGGCGCGTCGGAGTACGTAGAGAGACTGATTCAGAGCGTGACGAGCTCGCGATTCGTCCAGATCGGGCCAGAACAGGCCAAGCAACGTGTCGCGCCGATGAGAGTCGCCCTTTCCGCAAGCGGCCAGGTATGCCAGCAGCGCGACGCGCTTGGGCTGGGCCAGGACCGACTTCAGCTGGCGTCCATCGGACGCCTGAAGGTCCAGGGAGCCCAGCGTGTAGAAGCGTATCATCTAGTTATGTTATAAGGGCTTACGGCGTTTTTCGCTTTGCCGTGATCCCCAAGTGATTTCGCGGAGATCCGCAAGTGACGACACAAGATGAACTTGGCCAACGTATGGAGCGTGGGCGCCCCGATAGAACGCGAGAGGGGCTTCCAAGTTCCACTCGGAGAAAGAACTCCGAGACAAGAGTGAAAACAGAATGCACGGCGCGTTAGACGCGCACATAAAAGGTGAGGGGCGATGGGAATGATGACGAGAGGACGGGGCCTTCGGGTTGCAGGGGGACAGGGAGCCTTCTCCATGGGTGGAAGCGGTGGGGTGAGGAAAACGGAGAGGGAGAACGACCGGGTCCTCCCGGGGGTCCCACTCACCTTTGCTCATGGACCGGAAGATGGAGAGCACCTCCAGGCGGCCGCCAACGAGCTGTTCAAGCAGGGCAGCCAGCGGCGTGTGGCTCTCGGCCTCATCGCGGCCGTGACGGTGCACCTGGCCATCTTCGAGCTCTTTCCGAGAATGCAGGTGGATAATCTGGGAGCCGCGGCCGTGGCGCTCGAGACGATCGAGCTGCCGCCCGAGGTACGGATTCCGCCTCCGCCGGAAGAGGTTTCGCGCCCGGCAACGCCACGAGTCGCAACGATCGACGTCGACGAGGACGTCACGATCGCGTCGACCACGTTCGAGTCGAATCCTGTAGAGAACCTGCCGCCACCGCCGAAGACGGCGAGCCCTGACGAACGTCCGTCGTTCATCCCGTACACCGTCGCTCCCGTCCTGAGGAACAAGGATGAGGTGCTGCGCTTCCTGCAGCGGGTCTATCCGTCGCAGTTGAAGTCTGCGGGCGTAGGCGGTGCCGTCGTGCTGTGGATATACATCGACGAGGACGGCCAGGTGCTGCGAACGGTCGTGGCCGAGTCGAGCGGTTTCAACCAATTGGACGAGGCTGCCCAGGAGGTGGCGTCCAAGATGGAGTGGAAGCCCGCCATGAACCGGGACAAGAAGACCGCGGTGTGGCTCTCACAGGCCATCGACTTCTCTGTCACCTGAACACATGGCCTGAACTCATAACCTGAACTCATAACCTGAATTCATAGATGGATTGTGGACTGACGGGAGGAAAGGGAAAATCAAATGGCTAAGAAGAGAACTCAATCCGATTCGATTATAGAGCGGCGCCCAAGCGATCGGAGCGCCGCCCGCACCGTGAAGCAGAGCACACGCCAGACGAGAACGGGAGGGGTCATCATTCGGTCCGACCGCAAGCGGGCATTCGGCTGGCGAGGTCCCTCTCCAGGGAGCGTCTCCGGGTTCCCCCGCTAGATCGCGGACGGGCATCCGGAGCCGCCGAACCCAGCTGCCGAGGCGATGAGCCTGGCGCGACCCCCGGGGGCGTGACTAGGCTCATCGCGGGCGGCTGATCACACCTGAGCGTCAGCTCCCGCTGGACAGACCAGCAGACGAAGAACCCACAAAGCCAGACCGAGAACCAAGAGCCCTAATATGGCGATCCGCGCGGCGGTGATGACCGAGCCGCACGCACCCATAGAGGTGTGGTCACTCGACGATCCGCCCCTGGAAGAGGGTGGGATCCTCCTGGAGACGGTAGCGAGCGAGGTCTGCGGCACCGACGTACACCTGCATCATGGCCAGCTCGCCGGCGTGCCCTATCCGATCGTTCCGGGGCACGTGAGCGTCGGCCGGGTGCTGGAGGCTGTCGGCGTCGACACCGACGCAACGGGGGCCCCGGTCGCACCGGGAGATGTCGTCACCTTCTACGACGTCCACGAGGTGTGCGGTACCTGCTGGCATTGCCTCGTGGCCAGCCAACCCAATCGGTGCCCCAACCGGCGCGTCTACGGCATCACGTATTCGGCCCTCGAGGGACCGCTCGGCGGATGGGCCGAGCGTATTTACCTGAAGCCGGGCGTAAGACTGCTCAAGCTTCCCGAAGTGCTCTCGGCCGATGACGTGATCGGAGGCGGGTGCGGCCTGTTCACCGGCTTCGCCGCCGTGGAGCGCTCCGGCCTCCAGATGGCGGATACCGTCCTCGTCCAAGGCTCAGGCCCGGTCGGGCTGTCGGCGGCCGCCTTCGCGGCGCTTCGGGGAGCGGCGCTCACGATCGTCATCGGCGCTCCGTCCGACCGCCTCGCTCTAGCCACGAACCTCGGCGCCGACCTGACGCTCTCGCTCGAGACTCTCACGCGCGAAGAGCGGCGAGAGGAGATCCTGGAGCTGACCGGAGGCCGTGGGGCTGACACCGTCATCGAAGCCAGCGGCAACCCCGCCGCGGTGACGGAGGGGTTCGACCTACTGCGCGACGGCGGAACGTACGTGATCGCTGGCCACTACACCGACGCCGGCGAGATCGAGCTGAACCCTCACATTGCCATCAACCGCAAACATGCAGTCGTCCGAGGGCAATGGGGAACCGAATTCCGGCACGTGATCCGTGCGCTGCGAATGCTGGCCAAACACCGTTCGCCAGCATCATCGGCCGGCGTTACGGATTGGACGAGACGGGCAGCGCTCTCGAGGATGTCGCGTCACTGCGTATACCGAAGGCCGTGATCGCGCCTCAGGCCTGATCCAGCCTTCGCCTCAGGCGCCGCAGACCCGCCGTCGACGCCCGGGACTCGCCGCTCGCACGAGATCATATCCCGACGGCGTCAGCCGGCCAGGGTGCGCTCCACCTCTGCCCCGATCTGACCGGGCTCGAGCTCCTCGAGCTCGTATCGCACCTTCACGATCGGCTTGCTAGTGGTGAGTATGCGCGCCAGGTCTATCGGCGTTCCCTCCACGACGACGTCCGCCGGCGCGGCCTCGATCGTGGCCTCGAGCTCCCGGATCTGGTCGTCTCCGTAGCCCATGGCCGGCAGAATCCCGGCCGCGTTCGGGTAGGCCTCGTAGGTCTCGGCGATCGATCCGACCGCGTACGGACGCGGGTCCACGATCTCGCTCGCGCCCGCTCTTTCCGCGGCGTACCACCCAGCTCCGCGGCTCATTCCGCCATGGGTGAGCGTCGGCCCGTCCTCGACCACGAGAGCCCGGGCTCCCGTGATACGCTCGGCACCTTCCACGTAAATCTCCGAGCGGCATAGCACCGTCCGAGCCGACGGATTGTGGAACCGGGCGTTGTCTAGCACCTCTTCCACGTCGTCCGGATCGGCCGTCTGCACTTTGTTGACGACGATGAGGTCGGCCGTGCGGAAGTTCGTCTCGCCCGGGTAGTAGCTGAGCTCGTGGCCCGCCCGGTGCGGATCGGCCACGACGAGGTATAGATCCGGCCGATAGAACGGGGTGTCGTTGTTCCCGCCATCCCAGAGGATCACCTCGGCTTCCTTCTCCGCTTCCCGAAGGATCCGCTCGTAGTCGACACCGGCATAGACGACGAAGCCGTTGTCGATGTGCGGCTGGTACTCCTCTCTCTCCTCGATCGTGCAGTCGTGCCGATCCAGGTCCTCGTGGCTCGCGAAGCGCTGGCAGGCCTGAGCCGCCAGGTTGCCGTACGGCATCGGGTGGCGGACCGCCACGACCTTCTTCCCGAGGTCCTTGAGAATCCGCGCGAGAAACCGCGTCGTCTGGGACTTCCCCGCCCCGGTACGCACCGCCGTCACCGCGATCACGGGCTTGGTGGATTCCAGCATCGTTCGGGTGGCTGAGCAGACGCCGAAGCTCGGGCCCCAGCCGATGACCCGGCTGGCCCGGTGCATGACGTACTCGTGCGAGACGTCTGAATAGCAGAACCATACCTGGTCCACGGCCTGCTCGCGCACGATCGACTCGAGATCCTCTTCCGGCTCGATCGGGATGCCGTCCGGGTAGAGGGAGCCGGCCAGCGAGGCCGGATAGGTGCGGTCCTCGATGTCCGGGATCTGGGCAGCCGTGAAGGCCACGACCTCGTAGGCGGGGTCTTCACGGAAGAGGACGTTGAAGTTGTGGAAGTCCCGTCCCGCGGCGCCCATGATCAGCACGCGTGTGCGCGTCATCTATCCTCCGAATTCACGTCGTTCATGTCGCTCCCGTCTTCTACTTGTACAGGTGCCGACGCCAAGACAGGCGCAAAACTAGTATCGCTTGTGAAGGGGAAAGAAAAGTGGGCGGCCCGAAGACCGCCCACCTTATGCAACCGGGGCCCGAAGTCGAGACCCGGGAGCCGTAGCCGGGACTACTCGCGCATTCCGATCTCGACCGTCTCGATGTCGACGGTGATCTCGTCCAGTTTGTCAGCGATCTCGGGACGCATCTCGCTCTGGTAGCGTCCGCCCACGTTCTCGGCCAGGAAACGCTCGATCGCGGCGTAGCTCGCCAGGTTGTTGATCTCGTTGGCAAAGCCGTGCCCTTCGTCGGGTGCCACCAGGTATTCGACCGTCCGCTCGAGGTCGCGCAGTGCGATCACGATCTGGTCGGACTCGGCCTGCTTCACACGGGGATCGTTGGCCCCCTGGATGACCATGAGAGGCGTCGTAATGTCCTCCGCCGAGTAGAGCGGGGACTGCGCCCGGAGCCGCTCCAGATCCGACGGATCCTCCGGGTTGCC
>JBDHIM010000112.1:0-11269 GCA_039587445.1 Gemmatimonadota bacterium | reverse complement strand
CGATCACCTGCTCGTAGAACTCGGGCCAGTCGTAGTTCTTCGGGCGGACGTTCATCGCCTGGCTGTTGTTCTGGAAGTGGAACGGGAACGGCAGGACCCGGCCTTCCCTCTGGAAGTCCAGGTTGAGCGGAGCGGCCTCCCCGAACGCCGAGAGCAGCGAATAGCCCGGGAAGGCCCCCGGGGCGAGGTCGATGAACCGCTTGGTGAGCTCGAACGGCTCCGGTCCGGCATCGCAATCGAGCCCGAGAACGAAGTTGGTCTGAACGTAGGGGATGTAGTCGAGGATCATGTTCACATGGTCCGACACCCTCCGGACCTTCTCCATCCCCACCTCGCTGCGCATCTTCGACTTATCTCCCAGCGTGTACCATGACTCGATGCCCGGGAGTATCGCCTTGAAACCCACGTCGCGCAGCCGCTTCAGCCGCGGCTCCGAGAGGATCGACAGGCTGCTCTCGGCCCCATGGGTGAGGTTGCCGCCGGCGCTTCCCTCCTCGATGGCGTCCATGTACTCGTCGAAGCGCACGCCGAAGTTGGGGTCGTGCCATGCGACCCACGCGTTCGGCATCTTGCCGACGAGGAACTTCAGATCTTCCTTGATCTGCTCGGTTCCGAGGGGCTGGTATTTGATTGTCGAGTCGATGCAGAAGCTGCACGTATAGGGGCAGCCGAGGCTGGCGATCATCGGCACGCCCTTCAGGCCGGTGGGGGCCTTGTCCAGCGTCGGCTTGATGAACTTCCAGCGCTCTCTCACGCCCGGCAGATGTCGGGGTTGCTGATTCGCGCTCAGATGAACTCCGAACGGGCTGTGGTGCGCGTTTTCACGCAGCACGTCCTCGATGATCGAGCGGTCGGTGAGTCCGAGGACGTAGTCGAAGTACTTCCGCGCGTCGTCCGGGTAGCAGCGGGCATGAGGCCCGCCGAGGACGGTCACGGCACCCCGGGAGCGGAACAGGTTGCTCACAGCGTAGGCGAGCTGCCCGGCCTGCGAGAAGGCGCTTATGAAGATGATGTCGGTGTCGGAGGGCAGCTCCTCGACGAGGTTCTCGAAGCCCGTAAAGCACACGTAGTGAACCTCGTGCCCCATCTCCTCGACCCAGGCCGCGACCGCCTGCGGCATGAGCCCGGCCAGGCTGGGATGCATGACACGAGCGTAAAGTGCTTTGGTGGGGGCCCTGGCTACGAGGTCGACGACACCGACGCGGAGCCTCTTCAAGAATGCTCCGTGCCAGCTGGCAAGTCCATGCGGAGAGCGGTCATAGGGTGCCTCGTACGATGGTAGTACTAATATGGCAGTACGGGATTCCGAGCTTCAGGCCCTCATCCGCGAACCCATGACTATACTACGATGGGGCTTGATTGTCTTGTGCAGGCTCAGTCTGCCCGCAACGCCACCAGTGGGTTCACCGAGGCGGCCCGACGGGCTGGCAAATAACTGGCCAGCAGCGCCACGCCGAATAGGGTCAGGAAAACGAGGCCGATGGTGGCAGGATCCATTGGGCTCACGCCGAAAAGCAGAGCGCGCATCAGGCGTGTGAGACCGAAAGCGCCGACCAGCCCGACCGCCAAGCCGATCGCGGCGATCGCCGCGCTCTGTTTCACCACCATGCCGCTCACGGCGGCCGACTGCGCGCCGAGGGCCATCCGAACCCCGATCTCCCGGGTGCGCCTGGTCACGTCGTAGGACATTACGCCGTAGATGCCGATCGCAGCCAGCAGCAGAGCTATGGCAGCGGCGACGGCGAGCAGCAGCATCGCGAATCCGAGCTGAGAGGTGGACTCGGAGACCACCTCCTCCATCGTCAACACGTCCGTGATGGGAAGATTGGGGTCCAGCTCACGAACCTGCGCGCGTACGAGCGGGGCGAGCGTGGCCGGTTGGACCTCAGTCCGAAGAACGAGGCTCATGGTCAGCGGCCAGTAGACGTCCTCCAACTCCTCCACCCCCGTGACCGGATAGTAGATGATCGGCGCCGGCTCCTCCGGCAGGGTGTAGTCTCGCACCCCGCCCACGACGCCGACAACATGGAGCCAGGCGGTCTCGCCCTCCCCCAGGCTGGGGTGGACACGCTTCCCGATCGCGCTCTCTCCCGGCCAGTGCCGTTCGGCGAACGGACGATTGACGACGACTGCACGCGTGTTCGAGAAATGATCCGTCCGATCGAACGTCCGGCCTTCCAGCAGCGGCACTCCGAGCGTCTCCAGGAAGCCCGTCGTCACGACTTGCGAGTTCGAGACCGGCGGGAGGTCCCCGGGGTCGACCGGGTGCTCCTCGATGGAGACGATGCTCATGTTGTGCCCGCTCTGGCGGAGCGGAAGCTTGGTGCCGGCCCCCACGAGGGTGACGCCCGGAAGCCCTTCCAGTCGCTCGATGAGCTGGCCGTAGAACCCGGCGACGGACGCTCGTGAATCGTACTCGGCATTCGGCAGGGATACCCTGAACGTGAGGGTGCCCTCGGCCTCGAATCCGGGATCCACCTCCCGCACCTTCTGGAAGCTCCGGGTCATGAGGCCGGCCCCGGCGACGAGAACGAACGCCATGGCCAGCTGCGACAGCACGAGAAGCTTTCGGGCGCGGTCGCGCTCACGTCCCGTGCCGCCGCCACGGCCCCCCTCCTTGAGCGCCATCACCATGTTCGCCCGAGCGTAGCGCAGGAGCGGGAAGGAACCGAACAGCAGACCGGCCAGCAGGGAGATCGCCAACGTGAACGCGAGCACGGTGCCGTCGATGCCGATCGCGTCCAGCCTCGGAATGCTATCGGGGCCCAGCAGCACCAGCGTCCGGGTTGCCGCGAAGGCAAGCAGCAGACCCAGGGCGCCGCCGGCCAGGGCGAGGATCATGCTCTCCGAGAGGAAGAACCGCGCGAGGCGCCTCCTTCCCGCCCCGAGCGCCACCCGCAGCGCGACCTCCCGGTGCCTGCTCTGCGCCCGGACCAGGAAGAGGCTCGCCACGTTGGCGCAGGCGATCAGCAGGACGAAGAAGACGGTCCCGAGGAGGATCCAGAGCGACCGTTCCAGGTTCTCGTCGCCAATCACGTCCTCCATGAGCGGGTGGACGATCGCCTCCATCTGCGCGGTCTCCATCATCTGCGCCGTCAGGAAATCGCCCGGATATGCCTCCGGAAGCCGCTCGCGCAGACGGTCCAGGTCGCGTTGGGCGCTCTCCACGGACTCGCCGAGCTTCAACCGGCCGACGGAGAACCACCGGAAGCTGCCGGTTGTGGCCTCGCTCGGGTCGATCTCGAGGGCGGTCCAGAGCTCCGAATCGCTGACCGGCAGAGAGAAGCCCGCGGGCATGATGCCGATCACCCGGTGCGTTTCGCCGTCGAGGAGGACCGTGCTGTCCACGATGCCGGGGTCACTTCCGAACCTCCGGCTCCACAGGCCATGGCCGAGGATGACGACCGACTCCGCACCCGGCTCGTTGTCGGCTTCGACGAAGCTTCGACCCTGCTCCGGAACGATCCCCAGCGTCGAGAAGAGGGCGGCTGTCGTGAACGCGGCGTCGACGCGCTCCGGCTCTTCTCCGCCCGTGAGGTTCACCGACGTGTTGCCGAAGATCCCCATCCCCTCCAGGGTCCGGTTCTCGCTCCGGTAGAAGAGGTAACTGCCGTCGGATTGCTCGAAGAGCGGGATGTCGATGCCGGGAGCGGTGTGCCACAGGCCGATAGGGAAGGGATTGGAGGAGGATCCCGTTGACGACGCTGAATATCGCCGTGTTGGCGCCGATGCCGATCCCGAGGGTCAGCACCGATATGGTCGTGAATCCGGGGCTGCGCGCCAGCCTCGCGAGTGTTTGCCGAAACCCGCCTCTGCCACCGCCCGTCATATTTCCGCTCTTCGCCATGATTGCCGGTTGGTCGTGCTCCGAGACCCGCGCCCGCACGAGAGCGAGTCATGACATCAACTACGGAGACGCGGCTGGGCCGGTTTCGGTCGGAGCGGCAGGAGCGCCAGGTGGCGAGGTGACGGTCGGCCGGGCGGTATGCGGCGGGCTTACTTGTTCACGCCGTGGACGACCACGAACTCTCCGGGTATCCGGTAGCCTTCATCCGACCGGAAAGACTCGATCGAGGCCAGATACTCGGCATGAGCCTCCTCGCGAGTCTCATCGTCGAAGCGCGCGTATGCCATCGCGACCGGTCCGCCCGCGAACGCGGCGCCCACGGCAGAATCGGGCCTGTCGTACTCCAGGACCGTGGTGATCCGCTTGCAGACGACCTCCCCGAACCCGGCGGCCTCGTATGTCATGGAGAGGGCCTCGCCGGCTCCGAGCTGGAAGAAGAGCGGGCAAACCTCGGTGCTCACCCTCGAGTCGACGATCGGAAAGATCTCCGCCCATCCGCAGTTCTTTCGGGCTCCCCACACCGCGCACACCGCACGCCCTCCCGGCTTCAGCACCCGGAGCATCTCCTGAAGGGATCGAAGCGGATCGGGCACGTACATGAGGCCGAGGCCGCAGAGCACGGCGTCGAAGCTGGCGTCGGGGAAGCGCACATCCTCCGCGTCCATCCGATCGAAGCTGACATGGCGGACTCCGAGCTCGGCGGCTCGCTCCGCCACGAGCTCGACCATCCTCTGCGAGATGTCCGTGCCGACCACCTCCCCGCTCGGCCCGACCGCGTCGGCCGCGGGCAGCGTCACGAGCCCCGTTCCGCAGGCCAGGTCCAGCACCCTCTCGCCCTCCTCGAGCTCGGCCATGCGGAGCAGGAGGGCCTGAGCGGGCTCGAGCTGGCGTCGCCAGTAGCCCTCATAGTAATCGGCCGACCTGTCCCAGCCGTAGCGCTGAATCCGGCGTTGGAGCCTGTCATCCATTCTGGCTTCGTCTCCTCGGGCCCGTTTCTCTAGCTCCCGGGCCTCATGAGCTTCACCTCGCGGCGAACCCGCTGTGGCTCCGTGAAGATCTTCAGGTACACGCAGTGCGCCTCGGCGTCCTCGAGGGCCGCGAGCACCTCCGACTCCGGCGCGTCGCTCGTGACCGAGATGATGTAGCGGACCTCGCCGTACGCGACCGGGACCGTCTCATCCATGCCGTACTGCCCACGCACATCGTAATCGGCCTGCACCTCGACTTCGAGCGACGTGATCGGAACGCCGCGTCGGGAGGCCCAGATGCCGTACGCGATCGCCAGGCAGGAGCCGAGGGCGCCGCGGCCCAGCACCCCCGGGTCCGGTCCTCGGCCCTCGCCTCCCCCCTTGGAGCTCATGTCCACGGTGAGGTTCCAGGATCCGTCCTGCACCTCGCAGGTCAAGCCATCGGTCATGCGCACCCTGGTGATCGCGGTGCCCCGGCCGACCGTGTCGCGTCGCTCCATGGCCCGAAACCCTCGCTCCACCGCCGCGCGGATCTTCTCCGCCTTCTCGGCCGTGATCACGGGAGCGAACCCTGCCGCCGCCTTCTCCATGGCTCCTCCGGTCCCTCGGGTATGGTTGGCAGTGGAGGTCAGAAGCTCGACGCGGTGAGCTCCACGTCGGCACCTGACCACGCTTCGCGGAACCGGCCCTCCGCCTCGTCCGCTGCGGCGGCCTTCCCCTGCGCCCGCAGCGCCTGCGCGAGGCCGAACAGCGCCCAGCCGTTCTCGGGGAAGCGCTCGAGATCCTCGAGGTAGATTTCCTCCGCCTCGGCCGGGAGCCCTGCCTCGAGAAGAGCGCGGCCCAACGAGTGGCGCACCGGAAGATACCAGAGGGGCGGCTCCTCGTAGATCATGCCGTCCTCCATCTCCGCTGCCGTGCGGAGGTGCTCGGCCGCGCCCGCCGCGTCGCCTGTGCGGAGCGCGAGCTCACCCGCCAGGGAATGCCGAGCGATCGTGATGACGGCGTCGGGGCCCTGCTCCTCCTCCGAGATCTCTTGCTCGGCCATGAGGCGATCGATCGCGTCAAGCTCGGCCGCGGCCTCCGCGCCCCGCGCGGTCGAGGCGAAGGCTATGCCGCGCGCATAGTGGGCCATCGTCGTCGCCGTGTTGAGGTCGGCCGAGGGCATCGGCGCCTCGAGCACCTCCTCCCAGAGACCAAAGGTCAGGTGAGCGAGCTGCGGGAGGACGGTCACGGTCTGGATCCAAGGGATCTGCATCGCCACGTCGTGCGGCACCTTCGGGGCAACCGTTACGGCCGCGCGAATCGCCTTCTCGCTCATGCCCGCCATCGTCGCGGCGAACCACATGAAGTGGTAGTTGTGCGGGTAGTAGGCGCTCGGATACAGGCCCACGGGTCCCTGATCTTGGATGTATCCCTCGTCGGCGTGCACGGCGTGCTCGTTGGCGCGGACCGCATCGGCGTAGCGGCCGACGCGGATGTAGATGTGGCCGGGCATGTGGACGATGTGGCCGGCCCCCGGCATGAGCGCCGCCAGTCGATCGGCGCACTCGACCGCGCGCTCCGGATACGCGGCTTCCACGGAGTGGATGTAGTAGTGGCAGGCGCCGGGATTGTCAGCGTCGAGCTCCAGCGCTCTAGTGAGCGACCCCAGGATTTCGTCCGTGCCCGGCCGCGGCTCCTTCCCCTCCCAGTAGGCCCAGGGGCTCAGGTTCATGAGCGAGGCGGCATAGAGCGCGAGCACGTCACCATCCTCGGGGTGCGAACCGGCCGCGCCGCCCATCGCACGCGCGTAGGCCGAGTCGAGCGCCACCCGCTCCGCTTCCGGGTCGAGGCCGTAGCGCTGGGTAAGGGCTTCGATGAGGGCACGCTCGCCGGAGCTCACGTCGTCGGCCAACTCCAACGCCCGCTGAGCTGCGGCGTACGCCCTTCGCCCGCTCTCGGGGTCCATCGGCGCGTTGATGTTGTTGCCGGAGGCAAGGGCGATGCCCCACCAGCACATCGCACAGTCGGGATCGTAGCGGAGCGCCTCCTCGTAGGCGCGGATCGCCTCGGCGTGGTTGAACGCGTACTGAAGTCGCAGTCCCTGGTCGAAGTAGTCCGCGGCTTTGGGCGAGCTCGTCGTGATCTCCCTGTGGTAGGCTCCCAGGTCATCGTAGAGCGTCACCGAGCCCGGCTGGCCCTCGACCGGCGCGGCGTAACGGGCGACGAGCGCGGTTGCGTCCAGCTCGCCGGCTGCCTCGCCGACCGATGATGCGCCGCCCTCCTCTCCATCTCCCGTCGAACGATCCGCGCAGGCCGCTCCGAGCACGGCCACGGAGAGAAAGGCCGCGCCGACCATCCCTGCCAACACCGGACTGCGACGGCGGGCGCCTGGCCTCGCCAATTCAGCGTACTTCATAATCTGTCCTCCTCTGAGCTCGCCTCGAATCGGCTGCCGGGTCGGTAGCCGGGTCAACCGGTGGTCCTCTATCACTGGCTTGCGGAAAAAACCGGGGATGCCGGACATCGCTGTCCTCGGCGTGGCCGGGCAAGGGACGAATGATGGCTCCGGGCCGCGGACTAGGGAAGGGCCACACGCCGTTGCGAGGCGGCCTCGAGCGCGAGAGGATGGGAGACATGTCAGCGCCAGGTTCTTCCTCGATCGCGTGCGTCGGGGGTGCGAGCATGGACCGCCGTGCTTTAACCTCCGGCCCGCTCAGACCCGGAACGTCGAATCCGGTCGTTTCCGCCCTCAGACCTGGAGGCGTCTCCCGCAACGTGGCCGAGGCCCTTGCCCGGCTCGGGTGCGATGTCGCTTTCTTCTCAATCGTGGGGGAAGACGAAGCGGGCCGCGTCCTCCTGGGTGGTCTGGGTGATGCCGGCGTGGACGTCGCCGGCGTCAGCCGCTCCGTGCGCCACCCGACGGGCGCATACACGGCCGTGCTCGGCCCGAGCGGCCGTCTCGAGTTCGGCCTGGCCGACATGGAGATCTTCGAGGAGGCCGACGCGACGTGGGTCGAAGGCCTCACTCCGGCTTTGTCGGCTCGCGGAATCTGGTTCGTCGATGCAAATCTTCCGGCCGATGCTCTCTCCGCGCTCCTCGCGTCGAAGCCTCCCGGCGCGACGGTATTGGCCGATCCGGTGTCGGTGGCCAAGTCGGAGCGGCTGCGGCCCCTCCTCTCTGGGATCGATGGGCTCTTCCCCGATCGTCTCGAAGCGGGCGCGCTCAGCAGGATGCCGGCGGTGATCAGCGAGGAGCAGGTTGCGGCGGCGGCCGAGCGGATCCTGGAGCTGGGCGCCCGCGAGGTGATCGTCACGCTCGGGTCCGAAGGCGTGTTCGTGGCTGATGAGACCCGAAGCGAGATGGTCGCGGCCATCTCGCCCGGGGGACCGCTCAGCGATGTGACCGGTGCCGGTGACGCGCTCGTCGCCGGCTACATCTTCGGCCTGTCGCGGCAGTTGCGTGATCCGCTCCGGCTCGGGCTAGCGGCCGCCAGCCTCGTGCTTGAAGGCGGCGCCAACCTGTCCATGCTCTCCGCTGACCGCGTCGTCGAGCGCGCGAGTTGATCGACGTTCGTCCGGAAGTGGCGAAGGCTCTGGATGTTGGAGCCGCCGTGGTGGCCCTCGAGACCACGGTGATTGCGCACGGTCTTCCGTCACCTCGGAACCTCGAGGCCGCGGAGCGAATGAAGGCTGCGGTGCGCGAGGAAGGTGCCGTGCCCGCCGTGGTTGCGGTGCTCCGAGGCTCGGTGGTGATTGGGTTGTCCGCCGAGGAGATCGCCTCGCTGGCGGAGGGGCGAGACGTCGCCAAGGCGACCACGCGCGACCTGGCCGTACTGACGGCATCGGGTTCGGCGGGCGCCACGACCGTGGCCGCCACGGCCTTCGCGGCTGGCCGCGCCGGCATCGCCGTGATGGCCACCGGCGGGATCGGGGGCGTGCATCGCGGTGGCGAGCGAAACATGGACGTCTCGGCCGATCTGACGGAGGTCGGGCGCACTCCAGTCGCCGTGGTCTGCTCGGGAGCGAAGGCCGTGCTGGACCTGTCTCTCACGCTCGAGGCTCTCGAGACGCTGGGGGTGCCGGTGGTGGGGTACGGTACCGGCAGCTTTCCGGCCTTCTATGCGCGCCGGAGCGGCCTGCGGCTGGAGCATCGGGTGGACTCCCCCGAGGAGGCGGCCAGGCTCATCGCGCGGCAACGCCGGCTGGGCCTGCCGGGCGGGATCCTGTTCTGCAACCCTCCGCCCGCCGAATCAGCCCTGGATTTTGCAGAAGTGGAGTTGCTGGTGAAGACCGCCGTCCGGGTCGCCGAGGAGAAGGGGCTTCGGGGAAAGGAGGTCACGCCGTTCCTGCTCGACCACCTTGCCACGGCGAGTGTCGGTCGCACGTTAGCGGTGAACCTCGCGCTACTGGAGGATAACGCGCGTGTGGCCGCGCGGATCGCGGTCGCCTACGCATCCTCCATGGACTGACGCGGGTCCGCGAGTGCCGAACCGGACGCCGATCCGCGCCACCTTGAACGGCCGAAAGGAGAGACCCGAATGGCCTTCGAAGCTCCAAGCCTGTCGGATATGCGAGAAGTCGCAGGTCAGCTTGGCCTGGACTTGACGGACACCGACCTCGGTGAGTTCCGTGAGCTCATGGCGGATGTCTTCGCGGCGTACGAGGCGGTCGATGCGATGCCGGACTATTTGCCAGAGGTCCGGTATCCGCGCGAGGCGGGCTACCGGCCGACGGGCGACGAGAACCGGTACGGAGCCTGGTACGTCAAGACGACCGTCCGGGGTGCGCCGGAGGGTCCGCTGGCCGGGCGAACGGTGGTCCTCAAGGACAGCATCTGCCTCGCGGGAGTCCCGATGGCGGGCGGCACCTCCATCCTCGAAGGATACGTGCCCGAGGTGGATGCCACGATCGTGACCCGAATCCTCGACGCGGGGGGTGTGATCGCGGGGAAGGCGGTCTGCGAGAATTTCTGTGTCTCGGGTGGAAGTCACACCTGCGCCCAGGGGCCGACGCTGAACCCAAGAAACCCCGCTCACACGACTGGCGGCTCCTCCTCGGGCTCCGCGGCTCTCGTCGCGGCCGGCGAGGTGGAGATGGCGATCGGCGGAGACCAGGGCGGTTCCATACGGCTGCCGTCTTCCTTCTCGGGGATCTATGGCATGAAGCCGACGCACGGCCTCGTCCCCTACACCGGGATCATGTCCATCGAGAGCACCTTCGATCATGCCGGCCCCATGACGGCCAGCGTTCACGACAACGCGTTGCTCCTCGAGGTCATCGCCGGTCCGGACGGGATCGACGGCCGCCAGAAGGGGATCCGGCCCGAAGCCTATGCGGAGGCGGTCAGCGCCGGTGCGGCTGGACTCAGGATCGCGGTCGTCAAGGAGGGCTTCGGCACGCCGAGCTCGGAGCCCGAGGTCGACGCCAAAGTGCTGAGGGCTGCCGAGCGCTTCCGAGAGCTTGGTGCGGAGGTCGAGGAGGTTTCGATTCCCATGCACCTGGCGGGCGCCGCGATCTTCATCCCGATTGCCGCCGAGGGCGCCGTGCGCCAGATGATGTGGGATTACGGCTTCGGCCAGAACCAGCAGGGCCTCGCAGTGCTGAGCCTCCGCGACGCATGCGAGGGATGGAGGGAGCGAACCGGGGAGCTCTCCGAGACGCTTCAGCTCTTCATGCTGATGGGCCAGTACGGTCTCTGGCGCTACCGGGGGCGCTACTATGCGAAGGGGACCAACCTGCGGCGACAGCTTCGGGCAGCCTACGACGATGTACTCTCCGGCTTCGATCTCCTCCTCATGCCGACCACTCCGATGGTCGCGCCGCCGTTGCCTCCACCCGACGCACCCCGCGCGGTGGTGATCCAGCGCGGCCTCGAGATGCTGGTGAACACCCAGCAGTTCGACATCACGGGCCACCCGGCCATGTCTCTGCCCTGCGGGATGAGCGGCGAGCTGCCGGTCGGGCTGATGCTAGTCGGAGGGCAGTACGAGGAGGGGACGATCTACCGCGCGGCCTGGGCGTTCGAGCAATCGGAAGACTGGCAGAAGATGTAATCGAGCGGACGGCCAACCGCTGTGGGAGCCGGAGCTCAGTCGGCAGGTCTCACGAGAAGATCTGCGGCGATCTCCGGATCGAGCGCGAGCTCGGTCTCACCGATCTTCACGACGCAGGCGGGGCGGCGTTGGATGAGCGTCACCTCGGCACCGGCCACGATGCCGAAGACCGACAGCGTCCCGTAGCGGGAGCCGTTTCGCTCGCCCAGGCACACAACCCTGGCTGCCTCGCCGGGGGCGAGCGTGCTGACCGCCCGCACGTCCGGCGGCAGGCGCGCGGGTCTTGCAGAGCGCGACAGAAGCTTCCTGAGCCACGACCTCCGGCGCGGTGCATCCGGAAACTCGTACTCGCAGTTGGAGCAACGGACGAGGTTACACAGAGAGCCGAGCGGACAGCCGTGACCGCACAGGGTGTCATC
>JBDHIM010000250.1:0-3767 GCA_039587445.1 Gemmatimonadota bacterium | reverse complement strand
GATCCTGACGTCCGTCGCCATCCTGGGAGGGGTCGGCTTCACCTTCGGCACCCTGATCGCGATCGCGAACCGGAAGCTGAAGGTCTGGGAGGATCCGCGCATCGACACGATCACCGACCTTCTGCCGGGGGCCAACTGCGGGGCGTGCGGCTTCGCGGGCTGCCGAGCCTTCGCGGAGGAGGCGATCGAAGGCGCCGTGGCGCCGGCGGGTTGCACGGTGCTGAGCAGGATGGAGGTCGAGGCGGTAGCCTCCTACCTGGGCGTCGAGGCCGGGGAAGCCAACAAGCGGGTGGCCCGCCTGCTCTGCGCGGGCGGATCGGACGTGGCCGGCCCGAAGGCCGAGTACTATGGAGTGGAGAGCTGCGCGGCGGCGGTCGCGGTCGGGGGCGGCGGGAAGGGGTGTACGTGGGGGTGCGTCGGCCTGTCGGACTGCGCCGTCTCCTGCGACTTCGACGCCATCTGGATGAACGAGGTCGACCTGCCGGTGGTCGACCCAGAGAAGTGCACGGCCTGCAACGACTGCGTGGAGGCATGCCCGCTCGACCTGTTCGAGCTCATGCCAATCGACCAGAAACTGATCGTGCAGTGCAAGAGCCTGCTTCAGGGCGATGCGGCCACGGAGCTGTGTTCTGTGGCGTGCGACGCCTGCGGGCGGTGCGCGGTGGACGCGGCTTCCGGACTGATCGAGATGGTGTCCGGGCTGCCCGTCATCGATTACACGAAGAACGAGCTCGCCGACCCGAGCGCCTGCGACCGCTGCCCGACGGCCGCGATCACGTGGGTGGAGGGCGCGCAGTTCGCGCTGAAGTCCGAGCCGGATTCAGGGATGATGATAGACAGCGAAGCCTTTGACAGACGGCCCGCGATGGCCGGGAGTGAGGTGGCATGATCAAGCTGAGGAAGCCGTCGGATACCCGAGCCCGAACCGGCCCTGCCCCCTATCCGGGGAAGCCGGTCGCCACGGACGGCACGGGCGCCGTGGTCCACGTGGAGACGTCGGCCAGCGAGGGAGCAGGCGCCTATCCGATCACGCCCTCCACCCAGATGGGCGAGGGATGGGCTGCCGCGATGGCCGCCGGGAAGACGAACGTGAACGGCAAGCCGCTGATCTTCTTCGAGCCGGAGGGAGAGCACGCCGCCGCCGCCGTGACGGCCGGGATGAGCATGACCGGCCTGCGCGCGACGAACTTCTCGAGCGGACAGGGGATCGCGTACATGCACGAGTCCCTGTACGCGGCCACGGGCAAGCGCCTCACCTACGTCCTCAATATCGCGGCCCGCGCGATGACCAAGCACGCCCTCAACGTGCATGCCGGCCACGACGACTACCACGCCATCGACGACACGGGCTTCTTCCAGCTCTTCGCCAAGAACGTCCAGCACGCCGCCGACCTCACGGCGATCGCCCACCGGATCGCCGAGCTCTCGCTCAACCCGGGAGCGGTGGCACAGGACGGCTTCCTCACCAGCCACGTGATCGAGTCGATGCTCCTGCCCGAGCCGGAGCTGATCAAGGAATACCTGGGCGACCCGTCGGCCACGCGGCGGCGCGTGCCGGAGATGTTCGATCTGGACTATCCCGCGATGCTGGGGGTCGTCCAGAACCAGGACAGCTACGCCCAGGGCGTGGCGGCGCAGCGCCCCTTCTACTTCGACCACATCCGCGACCTCACCGATCGCGCCATGGGCGAGTACGCGGAGCTCAGCGGCCGGGAATACGCGCGGGCCATGGGCTACCGGCTCGAGGACGCCGAGTACGTGCTGGCGGGCCAGGGCTCGGTGGTCTGGAACGCCGAGGCGGTCGCCGATTACCTGCGGGAGTCGAGAGGCCTCAAGGTCGGGGTCCTGGACGTGGTCATGTTCCGTCCCTTCCCGGCGGACCTCGTCACCGCCATGCTGCGCGGAAAGAAGGCCGTCGCGGTCCTCGAGCGCGTTGACCAGCCGCTTGCGGTCGACCCGCCACTCCTGCGTGAGATCCGCGCCGCGATGTCACAGGGAATGGAGAACGCGCGGTCAACGAACGGCCGGCCCTTCCCCGGCCTCGAGGCCGTATCGCCGGACGAGATCCCGGCCTTCTACTCGGGCGGCTTCGGGTTTGGAAGCCGCGACCTCCAGCCCGGCGACATCATCGCCGCCGTGGACAACATGCTGGAGGGCGGCAAGGACAGGCGGCAGTTCTATCTCGGGATCGACTTCATCCGCGAGGACACGCACCTGCCCAAGCTCCAGATCTGGCAGCACCAGCTCCGGGAGGCGTATCCGGACCTCAAGGACCTCGCGCTCAAGCCGACGGAGCGGCCCAACCTCCTGCCGAAGGAATCGATCTCGATCCGCATGCACTCGGTCGGCGGCTGGGGCGCGATCACGACGGGGAAGAACATCGTCATGACCGCCTTCGAGCTGCTGGGGCTCGATGTGAAGGCGAACCCGAAGTACGGCTCCGAGAAGAAGGGCCAGCCTACGACCTTCTACGCCACGCTCAGCCATGAGCCGGTGCGGCTGAACGCCGAGCTGAAGCACGTCGACGTGGTGCTCTCGCCGGATCCCAACGTCTTCCGCAACTCGGACCCGTTCGAGGGCATGGCCGAGGGAGGGGTGTTCGTGATCCAGAGCGACCTGGACGCGGACGAGCTGTGGGAGGACTTCCCCGCCGAGGCCCGACGGACGATCCGCGAGCTCGGGATCAAGGTCTATGCGCTGGACGCCTTCCAGATCGCGACGGAGGAAGCCTCGGACCCTGAACTCCGCTACCGGATGCAGGGCGCGGCGTTCATGGGCGCCTTCTTCGCGGCCTCCCCACTCATGGAGCGCGAGGGGATCACCGACATCCGCGCCCAGCTGGCAAAGAAGTTCGGGCACCTGGGGGACCGGGTCGTCGACGACAACGTGCGCGTGATCCAGCGTGGCTTCGAGGAGCTGCGCGAGGTCCCGGCGCTCCCCGAGGAGCAGGGGGATGTCGAGGCGGTCGGCGAGGTGGTGGCGGGTGAGATCCCCACGGTCCTCGACGTGGCGAACGCGCGGCCCGGGATCGGGAACCCCGGACGCTTCTGGGAGCAGGTGTGCGGCGTCTGCAAGGTCGGACAGGACACGATCGCCGACCCGTTCGCCGCGATCAGCGCCATCCCGGCGGGCACGAGCACGATCCGCGATATGACGGACATCCGCTTCGAGGTCCCGGACTTCATCCCGGAGCTCTGCACGGGCTGCAGCCAGTGCTGGGTGCAGTGCCCCGACGCGGCGATTCCCGGCGTGGTGAACTCGGTGGAGCAGATCCTCGACACGGCGATCGCGGCCGCGGCCAACGGAAGGCCGTTGGACCGGATGAAGCAGGTCTCCAAGAACCTGGCCGTCGAGTCGCGGAAGGTTCTGAAGGGCGTCCCGTTCACCACCTTCGGCAACGTGGTCTCGGACGCCTACAAGAATCTGGTCGAGAAGCTGAACTGGGACGCCGAGCGGCGGCGGGCGTTGGATGAGGAGTTCGCGGCCGTCTACTCGGTCCTGGCGGAGTTTCCGCTGGCCAAGACCGTCCCGTTCTTCGACGTGCCGGAGCGCTCGGAGAAGGGGAGCGGCGGGCTGCTCTCGATCACCGTAAGTCCCGACGCCTGCAAGGGCTGCAACATCTGCGTCGACGTCTGTCCCGAGGACGCGCTCGTCACCGTCCGCCAGGACGAGGAGATCGTCGACAGGCTGCGCCGGAACTGGAAGGTCTGGGAGCGCCTCCCCGACACGCCCGACAAGTACCTCAACATCTCCGACCTCGAGGAGGG
>JBDHIM010000009.1:0-48059 GCA_039587445.1 Gemmatimonadota bacterium | reverse complement strand
GCCGACTCAAGGTCCGCGCCCGCCCGCTCGAAGGCGCGCAGCGCCGGTCCTGGGAGAAGGCCGAGAAAGAGGATGCCGCCGGCGCAGATCGCGGTCGAGAAGCGGAACGCGAAGCCACCCTTGGCCACGGTGTGCTCCGTCCCTTCTTCGAAGTACATCTTCCACACCACGCGCAGATAGTAGTAGTAGGAGATCAGGCTGCTGAGGACGAGCGTCACCGCCAGCGCGACCTGGCCTGCGTCGATCGAGGCTCGCAGCAGGTACAGCTTGCCGACGAAGCCTCCGGTCGGAGGGAATCCCGCCAGAGACAGAAGGAAAAGCAGAAGCGCGAAGGCCAGCCCGGGGCGTCGCCATCCGAGGCCTCTGAAGTCAGCCAGCGTCATGCGCCGGTCTCCCTTCCCCGCCACGGCATAGACGACGGCGAACGCCCCCAGCGTCATGAGTGTGTAGGCGGCCAGATAGAAGAGCGCCGCCGCGCGCCCGAACGCGGTGCCGGCTGCCACCCCGACCAGCAGATAGCCCGCGTGCGCGACGGAGGAGTAGGCCAGCATCCGTTTGACGTTGTTTTGAACCAGCGCGATGAGGTTCGGAACGATCATGGTGAGCATCGCCAGCCACCACACGACTCCGGTCCAGAAATCAGCCGCTGGCGCAAGCTGACCTGTGAACACTCTGAGGAGGGCTATGAACGCCGCCGCCTTGACTCCGACGGCCATGTAACCGGTTACCGACGTCGGTGCGCCTTCGTACGCATCGGGCGTCCACATGTGAAACGGAACCGCGGCGATCTTGTAGCCGAACCCAATGAGCAGGAGGGTGACCCCCGAGAAGAAAAGGACGCTGCCCTCCTCGACGCTCGCGGTGACGCGCTCCATCACGTCCGGGATGTTGGTGCTTCCGGTCGCCCCGTACAGCAGCGCGATGCCGTAGAGGATGAACGCGGTCGCGAACGCACCCACGAGGAAGTACTTGAGGCCCGCCTCCGCCGAGCGGGGATCGTTGCGGTTGAATCCGGTGAGGACGTAGACCGCGATCGACATCAACTCCAGGCCCAGGAAGACCAGGATCAGGTCGCGGGCGCCGACGAGCACCAGCATGCCGACCGTCGCCAGAAGAACGAGCGCGTAGAACTCGCCGATGTGCAGGCCTTCCCGGCGGCCATAATCGAAGGCGAACAGGAGCGCGAGAAGCGTTCCTCCAAGCAGGACGAGACTTGCCGCCATTCGAAAGCCGTCGACCGCCACCAGGCCCGACGAGGCCTCGACGTTGAGACCGACCCAGAGGCTGGCCACAGCAGCCGCGAGGACGCTCGCGACAGCCGCCCGCCCGGTCCACGCGCCGCTCGGTCCCGGATCCCGACCGCGGATAAAGACGTCCGTGAGCAGGACCACAAAGGCCCCGAGCGTGAGCACGGTCTCGGGCAGGAGCGCGATCAGGTAATGGCCTGGCGACGAGTAGTCGAGAATCACGGGCCGACGCTCCCTTCGACCGCTGCGCTCTCTTCGGCCGGCGGCGTGGCGTCGAACCGCCGCGCCGCGTCGAGCTCCGCGTTCAGGCGGCGCGGATCGGGCGACACCTCCGAGGCCTCTATCTGCTGGACTACCCCGAGCTCGACCCGTTCAATGAGGGCGTCGACGGAGGCCGACATCCGGTCGAGAAACGGCTGCGGATAGACGCCGATGAGCAGGATGAGGCCCAGCAGCGGCGCCACGATCCACCGTTCCCGCCGGTTCAGATCCTTCAGCTCCCGATTCTCATCCCGCGACAGCGGGTTCAGGATCATTCGCTGCACCATCGGAAGCATGTAGGCGGCGGCGAAGATGACGCCGGTCGTGGCCAGCATGGCGACGACCGGGTACCTCTGGAATGTCCCGATGAGGATGAGGAACTCTCCCACGAAGCCGTTGGTGCCCGGGAGTCCGATCGAGCTCAGGGCCACGACGGTGAGCGAGAAGGCGAAGAAGGGCATCACCTTTGCCAACCCGCCGAAGTCGGCGATCATCCGGGTGTGGCGCCGCTCGTAGATCATCCCGATCAGGAGGAAGAGGGCGCCCGTCGAGATGCCGTGGTTCACCATCTGGAGGATCGCCCCCTCGAGTGACTGCCTCGTGAGAGCGAAGACACCGACCATCACGAATCCCAGGTGAGCCACCGACGTGTAGGCGATCAACTTCTTCGCGTCGGGCTGCACCGCCGCCACCCAGGCCGCGTAGATGATCCCGATCAGACCCAGCAGCATGATCGTGCCGGAGACCGGGGGGCTCGTCGCGGCGACCGGGAAAAGCGGCATGGCGAACCTCAAGAAGCCGTACACGCCCATTTTCAGGAGAATGCCGGCCAGTACTACCGAGCCTGCCGTCGGCGCTTCGACGTGCGCGTCGGGCAACCAGGTGTGCACGGGGAACAGGGGCACCTTGATGGCGAAGGCAAGACCGAACGCCGAGAACAGCAGGAGCTGAAGGCCCGGTGCGATGGAGGTTCGCAGGAGGTCTTCGTACCCGAAAGAGACGACCCCGAACTGGGTTTGGTGCTGGTAGACGAGAGCCACGATCGCCACTAGCATCAGCAGAGATCCGATGGCCGTGAAGAGGAAGAACTTCACGGCGGAGTAGATGCGGCGCTCGCCTCCCCAGATCCCGATGATGAAGTACATCGGGATCAGCATGATCTCCCAGAACACGTAGAAGAGAAACAGATCCATGGCCACGAAGACGCCCAGCATGCCGGTCATCAGCACGAGCATGCTGGCGTAGAAGGCACGCTCCCTCTTCCTGATGTACGAGAACGAGCCGGCGACGGAGAGCGGCATGATCACTGTCGTGAGCAGGATCATGAGGAGCGAGATGCCGTCGAGGCCGACCGCGTACCGGATCCCCCAGCGCTCGATCCATGGGAAGGATGCCGTGTTCTGGAACTCGGCCGTGCCGAGCTGGAAGGTCCAGAAGAGCGGCAGCGATAGGCCGAGGGCGAGCAGGGTGGCGAATAGAGCGGTCCAGCGGGCCCTGCTCTCCGGGCCGGCCAGACATCCCAGCGCGCCGAGGAATGGAATCGCCAGAAGGAGCGTCAGGATCCAGTGACTGCTGTAGAGGGAGTCCATCGTCAGAACGCCAAGCTTCCGAGGATGATCAGCACCCCGATCATGAAGACGAGGAGATAGGTGCTCACCCGACCCGTCTGGAGCTGACTCCCCGTCCATCCGACGATCCGGGCCACGCCGCCGAGGCCGTTCACGGCGCCGTCGATCAAGCGATCGTCCACGATCCGCCAACAACCGCGCCAGAGAGCGAGAAGAGGCCGAACGATCAGTCGGTCGTACAGCTCATCCACGTACCACTTGTGGTAAAGCAACGAAGCCGCGCCACTCGGCTCGGACGACTCGGCGGCCGGGAGGTACCGGCGGCGGGAGAGCCTCCAAAACACCACGACGACCGTCAGGATCGCGAGATCGGTCCCCATAACGGCCCAAAAGGTCTCCCCTCCTCCAAGCGGAGCTTCGTGGGCTATTCCCTCGCCATGTGCGCCCCCGGCTGCCGCACCCGAGGCAACCTCGAGCGCCGGGGCGAAGACGGGTTCGAGCCAGGAGTGGAGCAGGTCAACGTGCGGCAGCGGAAGCACCTCGGGGATCTGCACCCATCCGCCCACGGCGGAGAGGACCGCCAGGATCGTCAGCGGAACCCACATCACCGGAGGCACCTCGTGCAGATGGCTTCGGGCGGACTCGCCGCTCCGGTTGGCCCCATGGAAGGTCATGACCATGAGGCGCGTCATGTAGCCGGCGGTCAGCAAAGCGACGATGAGCGCCGTGCCCCACAGAACTGCATACCCCCGGATGCCGGCCTCCCAGATGATCTCGTCCTTGGAAAAGAAGCCGGCGAACGGGAAGACCCCCGATATGGCTAACGTCCCGATCCACATCGTGGCTGCCGTGATCGGCATCAGCGGACGCAGGCCGCCGTAGTTGCGCATGTCGTTGGGATCGCCGTGATCCCCTGACGCATCCCAGGCGTGGTGCATCGCGTGGATGACCGCCCCCGCGCCCAGGAAGAGGAGCGCCTTGAAGAATGCGTGCGTCATCAAGTGGAAGATCCCGGCCGTGTACGCCCCCACGCCGACGGCCACGAACATGTATCCCAGCTGGGAGATGGTGCTGTAGGCGAGGACCTTCTTGATGTCGAACTGCTGCACTGCGATGGAGGCAGCGAACAGTGCCGTCCCCACTCCCACGGAGGCCACGATGGCCTGCGTGAACGGCGCGAGCGCGAAGAGGACTCCGGAGCGGGCAACGAGATAAACGCCCGCCGTGACCATCGTCGCGGCATGGATCAACGCCGACACCGGTGTCGGCCCGGCCATAGCATCGGGAAGCCACACGAACAGGGGTATCTGGGCCGATTTGCCGACGCATCCGAGGAAGAGGAAGAGGGTGATCGCCGTCACCATCACGCCGCCCGCGAGGAGCGTCGTCGGCGCGCTCTCGAAAATCGAGGGCATGTCGAGCGTCCCGAACACGCCGAACAGGAGGAACATGGCGATGAGGAACCCGAGATCGCCGATCCGGTTGACGATGAACGCCTTCTTCCCGGCGTCCGAGAACTCCCGGTTCTCGTACCAGAAGCCGATCAGCAGGTAGGAGCAGAGCCCGACTCCCTCCCAACCCACGAACATGAGCGCGTAGTTGGCGCTCAGGACGAGGATCAGCATGAAGAAGATGAACAGGTTGAGGTACGAGAAGTACCGGGAGTACCCGGGGTCTTCCCGCATGTAGCCGACGCTGTAGACGTGGATGATCCCTCCGACCCCGGTCACGATCAGCGTCATGAGGACAGACAATTGATCGAAGAGGAGGGTCACCCCGATCTCGAGCTCGCCGGAGCGCATCCAGGTCCAGAACGGCACCAGTGACGGGTCGTGTGGGGCCGCGGCGCGCATGGCGGCGAAGTTCAGGAGGCACACGACGAACGCCCCCAGCACGGCCAGAGGGCCGACGATCGTCGGCACCGTCTTGTTCTCCCGCCAGGCGAAGGCTCCGATTCCGTTCAGCGCGGCGCCCAGGAGAGGCAGGCCCAGGATGAGGCCCGGGAGGATCGGGTGGTATGCCTCGCTCACGATCGCTCCTCCGTGAGCCGGTCAGAGAGGATACGGGCTACCACCTCAACCTCCGGAACAGCTCGAGATCTACGCTCTCATAGTGCCGGAAGATGGCCAGGATGAGCGCCAACCCGACCGCCGCTTCCGCCGCCGCCACGGAGATCACGAAGAAGACTACGATCTGGCCGTCGATTCCATGCACCCGTGAGAAGGCGACGAAGCTGAGGTTCACGGCGTTGAGCATCAGCTCCACGCACATGAAGACGATGATCGCGTTACGTCGCAACAGCACGCCCGCGACCCCGATGGCGAACAGGAAGGCGCTCAGGACGAGAGCCAGGTCGACCAGGTATCCCTCGCTCACGGCGCACGCCTCCGGGCGAGCACAACCGAGCCCACGATGGCGACGACTAGGAGAATCGAGGTGACCTCGAAGGCCACCAGATAGCGTGTGAAGAGCGGCTCCGCCACCGCCGCCACGGCTCCGCTCGATTCAAGCAGCGGATCGAGAGCTGAAGGGCCGCCAAGCCCGTCGACGTCGCCGTCCGCCATGAAGAGACGAGAGAAAATGGCGACCAGGGCCACGGCCACGGAGCCGGCCAGAACCCTCCCGAGTCCCCGCCGAATGTCGCTCAGCTGCGTGCTGCCCAGGTTCAAGAGCATGATCACGAAGAGGAAGAGCACCATGATCGCGCCCGCATATACCATGACCTGAACGGCGGCGATGAAGTGCGCATCCAGGATCACGAAGAGCGCGGAGAGTGAGAAGAAGGTAACGACTAGATACAGCACGCTGGCGACGGGATTGACCTGCGTCACCATGAATATGGCGCTGAGTACCGCCATGGCCGCGAAAAGGAAAAAGAGGAACTCGGTCATTGGGACGTCGGATCCGCGGGATCCCAGAGCGCCGTGTAGGGATGCTCCAGTTCCGTCAGTCGCTCCAGGTCGTAGACCCAGCGCTCACGGCTGTACTCCGCGTTCTCGTAGTGGACCCCCAGGTGGATGGCCTCTACCGGGCAGACCTCCTGGCAGAAGCCACAGAAGATGCAGCGGAACTCGTCGATCTCGTAGATCGCTGCGTACCGCTCGCCGTTCTCATCCTCGGCAGGGATCAGCTTGATGCAGTTCACGGGACAGACCGTCGGACAGAGGCCGCAGCCCACGCACTTCGCCCGTCCGTCTTCGTGCACCGCCATTCGGTGCGTGCCGCGCAAACGGGGCGCCAGCTCCCACTTCTCGTCCGGGTACTGCTGCGTCACCTTGATCGGACGGAGCATGTGCTTGAGGGTGACCCCGAGCCCCTTGGAGGCGGCCCGTACGTACGATCCCTCCGTTCCCGGCCGCTCGAGTACCTTAACGCCTCCCGCCATCGTTACTCGCCTCCCTCGGAGGACTCGTCCGCCGTGGCCGGCGGCGCGACGTCTTCACCCAGCGCGTGCGCCAGGGCCTGCTGACGCACCTGGCGTCTCGCCTCCAGGAGTCGCCGCCTTGCCTCTCGCTCCGCCTCCCGGCCCGCACCCCGGATGAGCCTCCCTCGATCGAACAGGAAGAAGAGGAGCACCGCGAGGACGATGTTGACGCCCAGCAGAGCGGCCGCGTACGCCGGCCCGAACTCCAGGCCCGCGCGGTCCAGCACGTAGATCGCCACCGCGATGACGATGATATAGATGGTCACGAACTCGATGATGAACTTCCAGCCCAGGTCCATGAGCTGATCGTAGCGGAACCGTGGCAGCGTCCAGCGGACCCAGATGAACGTGGCAAACACGAGGCCGCCCTTGATCACGAACGCGATCAGCGTGAGCAACGTCTTCCACCAGGCCGGCTCGCCGATGAGGGAGCCATCCGCAGCCACCCGGATGTTGTCGCCGCTCCAGAACGGGATGTCCCAACCGCCGAAGAAGAAGACCGTGA
Organism: Gemmatimonadota bacterium; assembly: GCA_039587445.1. Classification (GTDB taxonomy): domain Bacteria; phylum Gemmatimonadota; class Gemmatimonadetes; order Palauibacterales; family Palauibacteraceae. The sequence goes on along the minus strand of JBDHIM010000009.1, from coordinate 41,054 downwards.
CGAGCATGGCCGTGGTGATCAGGTGCCCGTACTCGCCCATCATGAAAACGGCGAACTTCATGGAGGAATACTCGGTGTGGTACCCTCCGACGAGCTCGGCCTCTGCCTCCGGAAGGTCGAAGGGAAGCCGGTTGGTCTCCGCTAGGCCCGTCAGGTAGAAGAGGAACGTCCCGACGAGGAGGGGCGCGACGAGCCACACGCCGAGGGTCGTGGCGTCCCCTGGATAATGCTGCTGCAGCGTCACGATCTCGGGGACTCTCACGTCGCCGGCCAGCATGAGCACCGGGACGAGGCTGAGCGAGAGCCCGACCTCGTAGCTCACCATCTGTGCCGAGCCCCGGAGCCCTCCGAGAAACGCGTACTTGCTCCCGGAGGACCAGCCGGCCATCACCACGCCGTACACGCCAAGAGACGCGATGGCGAGGATGTACAGCACGCCGATCGGCACATCCGCCACGATCATGTCCACGTATCCCCAACGGGTCGGGGCGGGAGACGCAAACGGGATGACCGCGAAGAGGATCGTGCCCGGGATCAGCCCCAGCGCCGGTGCGAGGAGGAAAAAGCCCTTGTAGGCGGCGCTTGGCCACGTTTCCTCTTTCAGCAGGTTCTTGAGGCCATCGGCGACGACCTGGAGCAGTCCGATCGGCCCGACCCGATTCGGGCCGCTGCGGTCCTGGATGAAGGCGGCGAGCCGCCGCTCCATGTACGTGCCCAGCGCGATGCTCAGGATCAGCAGCGTGAAGAAGACGACCACCTTCAGAATCGTCGCGACGACGAACGGGCCTCCGGAGATCTCGGTCATGTCACGTCAGCCGAGACCGCAGCGCCTGCCGGTACGAGGCAGGCGCCCCTCGGTCCGATCGAGTCCCAGTCGAGACCGCCGAGCTCCGGCGTGGCGACGGCCATGGCGGCGAACGCCTGGCTGGCCTCCAGCGGCGTCTCGGTGCCGGTCTCGGCGCCGCGCCGTAGGTCCAACTCCGCGATCAGTCGGCTCAGGATCATCCAGGCGGGCCGCGCCAGCCCCGGCGGCTGAAGGGCCTGATGGAAGCGCTGCACCCTGCCCTCGAAGTTCGTGAAGCTGCCCTCCATCTCCGCGAACCCGGTGACCGGGAGGACGGCGTGCGCGTTTCGGGCGGCGCTCGACACCCGTCCCCCGACGTAAAGGAAGAAGCCGGCTCCGCCGCCCCACTCGGGCTCGCGGTCCGCGAGAGAATCCTCCAGCACGATCAGCCCTTCCCCGGCCCGGGAGGGAGCCGGCTCGTCGGTCCGTGTAAAGCCGAATAGCTCCGCGCCGGTCGCGTTCGGAGCCCGCTCGGCTCGCAGCGCGAGCTTGGGGAAGCCGGCGAGCGTCGCCTCTTCGCCGGTCGGGACTCGGAAGCTGCCGCCCCCGATCCCGAGTCGATCGAGCAGTCTCCGCAGGAAGAAGAGGCTCTCGTTGGCCGCGTCGGCCGAGACCACGACGTCTCCCCCCGTCACCTCCAGAAGTCGATCCGCCACCCAGGCCAGGGCCTCGCTCCAGTCGGCAGCCACGAGCCGACCGTCACGACGGATCAACGGGACATCGGCTCGCTCGCCGCGGTTGGACATGACGAGGTGCTTCCGGCCGTGGTCGCACATCCAATAGGAGTTGACCTCCGGGTTATGCCGCGGTTTCAGCCGGACGATCTGATTCTCCTTCACGTCGATTGTGACGTTACAGCCCGTCGAGCAGCCCGGGCAGATCGAGGCGGCCTGATCCAAGTCCCAGAAGCGAGCCTTGAAGAGGAAGTCCTCGTGCACGAGGGCGCCGACCGGACAAACGTCGACGATGTTGCCCTGGAAGGGGTGGTCCAGATCGCGTCCGGGAAACGTGTCGATCACGTTTCGATCTCCGCGTTGAGCGACGACGAGGGCCTCGTCGCCCGCCACCTCGCTCATGAAGCGAACGCACCGCGTACAGATGATGCACCGGTCCGCGAAATAGAGGATGTCGTCCGCGATGCGATCCCGCCCCTGCACCAGCTTCTCCTCGTGCAGGCGGCTTCGGAGCTGCTCCGTTTCGAGGGCGTAGTCCTGCAGCATGCACTGTCCCGCCGCGTCGCAGATCGGGCAGTCCAGGGGATGGTTGACGAGAAGGAGCTCGATCACGGCTCGGCGGGCGTCCTCGGCCTCCTCGCTGACCGTATGAACGACCATTCCTTCCTGGACCGTCATCTTGCAGGACGGCTGGAGCTTTGGCTGTCCCTCGATCTCAACGAGGCAGACCCGGCACTGGGCGGGCCTGGTGGGAATGCCGGGATGGTAGCAGTAGCGCGGGATGAGCGCGCCCGCTCGCTCGGCCGCATCGATGACGTGGGTACCTGGCTCGACGGCGATCTCGAGGCCATCGATGGTCAGGCTGATCAGGTCGTTGCCTTCCGTCATCCCTCCGTCAACTCCGATCCCAGACCCCTGCTCGACACCTTACGTGGCCACGGAAGCGCTACGATGCATGAGCGCCTCGTACTCGTGGCGAAACTTGTCCAGCGAGGAACGCAGCGGAAAAACGACGCTGTCGGCCAGCACGCAGATCGTCCGTCCGGTGAGCTGATCGCACAGATCGTAGAGCGTGTCCAGATCCCTCGGCTCTCCATCCCCCTCTTCGATTCGGCGCAGGATCTTGGTGATCCATGCCGTTCCCTCTCGGCACTGAACGCACTGCCCGCAGGACTCGTGGGCGTAGAACTGTGCGATGCGGCGCATGGCCGGAACGATCTCGGCGGTTTCGTCCAACACGATCGGCGAGGCGGTACCGAGGGCGCTTCCCGCCTCCTGCAAGCCCTCGTACGTCGTCACGCAATCCAGCTCGTCGGCCGTCAGAAACGCGGTCGAGGAGCCGCCCGGCAGAACGGCCTTGACCTTCCGGCCCTCCGGCGGCCCGCCGCACACGTCGTGGATGATCTCCCCGAGCGGCAAGCCGAGCTCGAGCTCGTAGTTGCCGGGCTTGGTCAGGTTCCCGGAGCAGCACCACATCTTGGTGCCCGGGCTCTTCTCGCTTCCCCACTGCCGATACCAGGCGGAGCCGTTCAGGACGATCCCCGGTACCGAGGCCAACGTCTCGACGTTGTTGACGGTAGTCGGGGCACCGAATACGCCGCGCTGCGCCGGAAAGGGCGGCTTCATCCAGGGCTCTGCTCGGCCGCCCATGAGGGATGACATCAGCCCGGTCTCCTCGCCGGCGATGTAGGCTCCCGCTCCGATGTGCACGGTGAGGTCGCAGCCCCACCCGCTATCGCACACGCTCTCGCCCAGGTAACCGGCTTCGTAAGCCTCGACGACGGCCTGATTGAGGATCCTGATGACCGGAAAGAACTCGCCGCGCACGTAGATGTAGATGTGCTGTGCGCGAATCGCCCGGGCCGAGATGAGGCAGCCCTCGATGAGCAGGTGGGGCGTCCACCGCATGATCTCCCGGTCCTTGAAGGCCCCGGGTTCGCTCTCATCGGCGTTGGCGCACAGGTAGTGCGGGCCACTTGGCTCGCCGGGCATGAAGCTCCACTTCATCCCGGTCGGGAAGCCGGCTCCGCCGCGCCCCCGCAGCCCCGACTCCTTGACGACGTCGGTAATCTCGTCCGGCTTCATCCCAACCGCCTTGCGCAACGCCTCGTATCCGCCGCGCTCGAGCCAGCCGCTCAGGGAGCGAGCCTCTGGATCGCCCATGTGCCGGGAGAGGATCGTCGTCGTCTCGCGGTCGTCTCGGTAGGGATAGGCCATCGCCGGTCCTCAGCCGCCCTGCGGCCCGTCGAGAGACGCAAGGATCTCCGCCACCTTCTCAGCGGTCACGTTCTCGTGATAAACATCGTTGATCTGAACGGCTGTCGCGAAGCCGCACGCCCCCAGGCACTCCGCCTCCAACACGGTGAAGCGGCCGTCCTCCGTCGTCTCCCCCTCTACCGTGCCGGTCTGCTCGAGAAACTCCTCCAGGACCCTGGGAGCTCCGTTTAGGTGGCAGGAGATGTTCGTGCACACCTGGATCATGTGTCGACCCGCGGGATGCTTGTTGTACATCGTGTAGAAGGAGGCGACCGACCAGATGTAGGCCGGCGTCAGCTCGAGCGCGTCGGCGATCTCCTCCATATCCGTGCTCGAGATCCAGCCGTGGAGCTCCTGGGCGTAGCCGAGGAGCGGGAGAAGCGCCGCCCGCTTGGTTGGATAGCGGCTGAGGATCGCCTCGAGCCGCTCCCGGCCTTCATCGCTGTCGAACAGGGGCGCATCCGGGTCGCGTTCCGCTAGCTGGAAGGGCTGGGCGCCGGCCACGGCAGGGTGAAGGCGGCGGCTCATCGGTCGATCTCTCCGAGCACGATGTCCAAGCTGGCGTTGACGGCCAGCACATCGGCCACGAGCTCTCCCTCGACCATGAACGGGAGCGCGGCGAGGTTGATGAAGGAGGGACCGCGGAAGCGGCAGCGGACCGGCTTGCTCCCGCCATCCGAGACGAGGCCTATGCCCAGCTCGCCCTTGGAGGCCTCGATCGAATACCACACCTCTCCCGGGGGAACCTGGATTCCCTCCATGACGAGCTTGAAGTGGGCGATCATCGAGTCGATCGACCCCATCGCCTCGCTCTTGGGCGGCAGCACGACCGAGTAGTCTTCGATGTCGATCGGTCCGTCCGGCAGCCGGTCCAGAGCCTGCTCGAGAATCCGCACGCTCTGGTGCATCTCCTCGAACCTGACGAGGAAGCGGTCGTAGGTATCCCCGTGCACGCCCACGGGCACGTCGAAGTCGTACTCCTCGTAGCCCAGGTATGGTCGGGCCTTGCGCACGTCGTACGCGACCCCGCTGGCGCGGAGGTTCGGACCCGTCAGGCCGAAGCTCACTGCCTCCTCTGGTCCGATCGTGCCGATGTCCTGCTGCCTCGAGATCCAAATCGCGTTTCGAGTGAGCAAGCGGTCGACCTCAGCGAGCGTGCTCGGGAACGTCCGGACGAAGTCTCGTGCTGCGTCGACCCAGCCGGGCGGAAAGTCCGCGAGCATGCCACCGACTCGGGTGACCGAGTCGTGCAGGTTGTAGATCCGCTCGCGCTCCTGGAAGGTGTACAGGAAGACGCTGAATGCGCCGAGGTCGATCGCGGTCGTGCCGATCCACAGGAGGTGGCCCAGGAGCCGGTTCAGCTCCGAGAGGATGACACGGACCACTTGGCAGCGTGGGGTCACCTCGATGCCGAGCAGGCTCTCGACGGCGAGAGCGTACCCGATGTTGTAGAGCATCGGCGCCAGGTAGTCCATCCGGTCCGTATACGGTACCACCTGGTTCCACTCACGGTACTCGCACGTCTTCTCGAACCCGGTGTGCAAGTAGCCGATGTGGGGGATGCAGCGGAGGATTCGTTCACCATCGAGCTCCAGGACGAGCCGAAGGACTCCATGGGTGGCGGGATGCTGCGGCCCCATGTTCAGCAGCATCGGCTTCCCCTCGAGCGCATCCGGGCCCCCGACCAGCTCCTCCGGTCGGCGGTCCGGCGGCACCTCCTGCATTCCGATCTGATCCAGGGGCACGCCGGCCATCTCGAGCTCGGTCCGGGCGTACACATCCTCCAGATCTCTCGAGAGGGCGCGGCGCGTCTGCTCCGAGCGGCTGAAGCGGCCGCGCAGGGGGAAATCTTTCCGGAGCGGAAAGCCTTCTTCGTAGTTCTCCGGCATGAGGATCCGCCGCAGGTCGGGATGGCCTCGGAAGGTGATCCCGAACATGTCGTAGACTTCCCGCTCCATCCAGTTGGCGGATTCCCAGAGCGGCGTGACGCTGCACAGCTCCAGCTTCTCCAGCGGGAGCTTCGCGACGATGCGCAGCTGGCGTCCGTGGCGCATCGACCACAGCTGATACCAGACGCGGATCGGCCTGCCTCCTCCGATGTCCACTCCCGTGAGATCGACGAGAAGGTCGTAGGCCTGCCCGGGGTCGGCGTACAGGTACCGCAAGACCTCGAAGACGCGCTCCGGAATCACGGTGACGACGGTCGTTCCGATCGCATCGGTTTCGGTGCCCCGCAGGGCGTTCTCGAACTCGCTGCGCAGTGCGATCACGGAAGGGTGGCCTTCCGGATCCTCTCCGTCGCGGCGTTGGCCGACGACAAGCTCGGGAGATACTTCCGCGGTAGCTCGGGTCATCCGGATTAGGTCAGGAGTGCTCCAGGAGGCGTTCGCGGCGGTCGACCGGCCTCGCGACGGCCGAGGTCGCGGCGAGGCCGCTGACGCGGTTCTGCTTCGTCGAATTGCCGAACGGTTGGGCGACGAGCTCGATGGCCTCGGGCGGCAGGTTGGGCCGTCCAACCGCCTCGGCGGCCTCCGAGCGGAATGCCGCGCTGCTCAGCGTTTCCCCCTTGATCTTCTCCTGGATCATCATCAGGCCGTACGTCAGGCCCTCGGGGCGCGGCGGGCAGCCGGGCACATACACGTCCACGGGGATGATCGTGTCGATTCCCTGTACGATCGTGTAGTTGTCGAACATGCCGCCCGAGCTGGCGCACGCTCCCATGGAGACGCACCACTTGGGCTGAGGCATCTGGTCCCAGATCCTCCGGAGAACGGGAGCCAGCTTGTAGGTGACCCGCCCGGCCACGATCATCAGATCCGCCTGTCGCGGGCTGAACGACATCCGCTCCATGCCGAAGCGAGCAAGATCGTACTTGGAGCCGAAGGCGGCCATCATCTCGATGGCGCAGCACGCGGTTCCGAAGGGCATCGGCCAGAGGGAGTTGCGGCGGGCCCAGTTGACGACGTAGTCGACGCGCGTCGTGAGCCAGTTCCTCGGAATTCCGGTGTCGAGCCGCTCGCCATCGGCGACCGGCAGGGAGCGCCTCGTCTCGGTCACTCCGGGCACCTCCGAGTCGCTCAGTCCCACTCGAGCGCTCCCTTCTTCCAGGCGTACGCGAGCCCAACGCCCAGGACGCCGAGGAAGATCACCATCGCCAGGAACCCTCCGAGGGCGAGATCTCGGAAGACGACCGCCCACGGCAGGAGGAAGATCGTCTCGATGTCAAAGACGATGAAGAGCATCGCCACAATGTAGAAGTTGACCGAGAAGCGCTCGCGGGTTCCGCCCAGAGGAGGCATCCCGGATTCGTACGGGCTACTCTTCACAGCGCTAGGTCGGACCGAGCCGACCAGCTGCGAGAGACCGATGATCAGGGCGGCGTTCAGGCCCAGAATCACGATTCCGAGATACGATTCCGTCATGCGGTCGTCGTCAGGAAAAGTGAGCCCTTGTGAAAAACTTCACTTGATGCCGGCGAAGATAGCGGGCGCCCGATCAGGCCGTCAATGAAACCGATTTGGCGGCTTCGCATCGCCGAAGGGGAGACCGTCGTAAAGGTCATGGGTTCGGGGCCGGCCATCCTGTGCCTGCACGGCGTCAGTGCGAATCGGGCCTCATGGGATGCGATCGGGCGCCGCCTCGCGACCCGGTTCACGGTGCTCGCGCCCGACCTTCTGGGTCGAGGTGACTCGGACCGGCCGTCGATGGCGAGCTACCGCCTCGAGGACGAGGTTCGCCGCGTTGCCGACCTCGTGCACCAAGCGGGCATCGAGCGCTCGCTTCTGGTCGGCCACTCCCATGGTGCGGCCATCGCACTTGGCCTAGCTCGGAAGCTCTCGAGCGTGGCGGGCCTGGTGCTCGTGAACCCGGTGACGCCGTGGTCGCGACGCCCTCTCATCCTGTCTCTGCCCGGTCTTCGGAGATCCAGGCTCGCCGCAGTCGCGCTCTCCCGCTTTCGGAAACCGGTGACTCGGTATATCCTCGAACGCCGAGTGCTGGGGCCGGCGCTCGACGTGGACCCGGATCTGGTCGAGCGGTACTCGGCACCTTATGCCTCGGAGGGTCGGGCGCGGGCGTTGTTGGCGATCGTGACGGATTGGCACCCCGACGAGCTGCTCTCGTGGCTGCCTGTCGCTAGGGTACCGACTCTGGTCCTGGCCGGAGTCCACGACCGCCGGATGAAAATCGCGGATACTGCGCGGCTGGCGGACCTCCTTGGCGCGTCGTACGTGGTGGCGGCCAGGGCAGGCCACGCCCTGCCGGATGAGAAGCCGGATCTCGTCTGTGAGGCTATTTGCGAGGTCGCGGAGCCGCTCGGGCTTCCCTCCTACGACCTCACGAAGTGTAGCGTCGAGCCGAACAAAGGAAGGCTGAGCGGGGAATGAGCATCAAGAGCGATCGGTGGATTCGCGAGATGGCGACGAGCACGGGCATGATCGAGCCCTTTGAGGAGAAACAGGTCAGGACAGACGTGATCTCCTATGGGTTGAGCAGTTACGGATACGACATGCGGGTGGCGGACGAGTTCCGGATCTTCCACAACGCCCTCTCGCCCGTCGTGGATCCCAAGGCGTTCGACGAGCGCTCGTTCGTCGAATACGAAGGGGATGTGTGCCTTATCCCCCCCAACTCCTTCGCGCTCGCGAGATCGGTGGAGTATTTCCGGATTCCGCGGGACGTGCTCACGCTCTGTGTCGGAAAGAGCACGTACGCCAGGTGCGGCATCATCACGAACGTGACCCCCTTCGAGCCGGAGTGGGAGGGTTTCGTGACGCTCGAGATCTCCAACACGACCCCCCTGCCCGCCCGGATCTACGCGAACGAAGGGATCGCCCAGGTTCTGTTCTTCGAATCGGATGAGCCCTGCGAAGTCAGCTACAGCGACAAGAAGGGAAAGTACCAGGCCCAACGCGGGGTGACTCCGCCGCGTCTCTAGCCTGCCCTGCAGGTCGCTGAGGGACCCAGTGAGTCGCCCTTCGGCGTTCAACCACCTGCTACGCCGGCCCCGCGACGTTCCGCCAAGCCGCAGCGATGGCAGCGAGCCAGCCAAGGAGAAGGCAGGCTCCTCCGATCGGCGTGACGGCGCCCAGCCATCTCACGCCTGTCAGCGCGAGGGTGAAGAGGCTTCCCGAGAACAGGAGAGAGCCGGCAACGAAGAGCCAGCCGGAGGTGGTCCAGAGAGATCCCGGCCATCGGCTCATCGCCAGCGCGAGGATGAGAAGCGCCAAGGCATGATAGAGCCCGTAGCGCGCGCCCGTCTCCCAGGCCGCCAGAAGATCCGGAGCGAGTCGATCTCTCATGGCGTGCGCGCCGAGAGCCCCGGCCCCGACGCCGAGAAAGGCGAGCGAGGCCCCGATGGTGAAGAATGTTCGGCTCATTTGCCCTGAATCCCGCAGAATTCCCTTTACTGCACAGCCGCTTTGGCGAAAGATACCCGGCAGGGGATTCTGGTGCGAACAGGCCCGGTGCCCGGATGTCGTTGACAGCCAGGGAGATGTGCCCGATCGATGGGTGTCGGCGATCTCCTCGCAGTACCGGCGAGGCAGGGGCACGGGATTGGCGAAGGAGGAGGCGTGCGGGCCAGCTCCCGGGCCGGCTCCTCGCAAACCAAGTCAGGAGGCCTGTTTGAAGTGATGGATGGTGAGATGGTTACGGCACATGACGATCTTCCTGTCGTCGTGGCCCTGCTGTCGGGCGACGACCGACGAGATGGAGCCATACGTGAGGCCCTGAGTCGACTCGAGTCGCGGGCGTCGATCATGGCGACCGCGGACGCGAGCGAGGCGCAAGCCGCCGCGGGTGGCACGGAGGCCGTTTGTGTCCTCGACGCGGTCAACCACGAGCTCTCGATCGAGAGCTTCTTACGCGAGCTTGGGGATGTCCCGACCATCCTGCTCCTGGATGCCGGTCGCGATGTTGCCTCGATCCCGGCGGCTGTCGAGCACTGCCTGGCCTGGCCGTTTCGCGCCCGGACGCTTGCCGTTCTCTGTGACGACCTGCTGGATGCTGCGGTACGCTCCGTCGTCGAAGCCACCGGCACGGAGGCTCCGGGTGAGGAGTCTCCCCGCGTGCTGGCGAGGGCGCCTTCCCTCTTCAAGAGCCGCGTGCTGTACACGGAGGCTTGCCGCTATGTGGAGAGCGTCCTGGCGGATGCCGTTGCCGGACGGAAGCCGAAGGTCGCGGAGGCGCGCATCCTTGCAGAGAGGATTCACACATCCCTGCTTCAGAGCAATCGCCTGCTGCTGATGGCACTGGAACCCTACGACCGCTTCGAGCTCCCACCCCACTGTGCCAACGTGGCGCTCCTGGCCGGGAAGATCACCATGGGCCTCGGCTGGGGCGTCGATGGCGTGCTCCGCGCGATACAGGCCGGTCTTCTGCACGACATCGGGATGGCACGCCTGCCCGAGCGTGTGCTGCTCAAGGCTGGGAAGCTCTCGGAGGATGAGTGGGAACTGGTCCGTCAGCACCCCGATCACGGCGCCGAGATCATCGGACGGCTCGGTGAAGCGTACGAGTGGCTCAGGCTCGCTGTCGTGCAGGAGCATGAGCGGATGAACGGACAGGGCTATCCGGAGGGTCTCTCCGGCGAGGAGATCGATGGCCTCGCGAGGGTCATTGCCGTGGCCGATGTGTTCGAGGCCTTCTCACATCCGCGCACCTATCGCTCCTTGTTCACCTCGTATGAAGCCCTGGAGCAGGTCGTGGGACTGCGGGACGAGTCCCTTTCCGGGGACGTCGTGGCTGCGCTGGTGGATGAGATCTCCGCCTTCCCGCTCGACAGCTTCGTGATGCTGAGCACCGGCGAGATCGGCCGAGTGGTCCATACGAATCCCACGAACCTGATGCGTCCGGTCGTGCAGACGGTTTGGAATCCGCTGTGGCAGCCCGTCGACGAGCCGCGCACGCTGAATCTGGCGGAGGAGACGGCGGTGTCCGTCACCCGGCCTCTTCACGAGACCGAGCTGCCGATCACCTAGGAGCGGTCCGCCACGATCGCCTTCTTGACCTCCCCGATCGCCTTGGTGATCTGGATCTCCTTGGGGCAGGCTCGGGTGCAGTTGAAGACCGTCCGGCACCGCCAGACGCCATCCCGCTGCCCGAGGGTCGCCAGGCGCTCCTCCGATCCCTCGTCGCGGCTGTCGAAGATGAAGCGATGTGCCTGGACGATCGCCGCGGGACCGATGAAGTCCGGATTCGACCAGGCCGACGGACAGGACGTCGTGCAAGCCGCGCAGAGGATGCACTTGGTCGTGTCGTCGTAGGCGTCCCTCGCCTCGACGGACTGGAGACGCTCACGGTCCGGTGGAGCCTCGTCGTTGACGAAGTAGGGCATGACGGAGCGGTAGTGGCTGAAGAACCGATCCATGTCGACGACGAGATCCTTGATGACCGGAAAGCCCATCAGCGGCTCGATCTTGATCTTCGAGCCCACGTCGCCGATCAACACCTTGCAGGCGAGCCGATTCACGCCGTTGATGCGGAGCGCGTCCGAGCCGCAGATGCCGTGCTGGCAGGAGCGTCTCAGCGTGAGGGTCCCATCGAGGTGCCACTTGATGTGGTTGAGGCCGTCGAGCACCCGGTCGGTCGGCTCCGCATTGAACTCGAAGGAGTCGAAGTAGGCGTCCTCTCGGGTCTCCGGCTGATACCGGTACACCTTGAACGTTACCCGCATCAGTACACCCGCTCCTTGGGCTCGAAGCGCGTGATGCTGACGGGCTTGTAGCCGATCTCGCTTGCGCCGTTTCGAGAGACCGCGAGCGTATGCTTCAACCAGTTCTCGTCATCGCGGTCGGGATAGTCTTCGCGCGAGTGCGCGCCGCGGCTCTCGGTCCGGTTGAGGGCGCACTCGGTGGTGATCTGCGCGAGCTCGACCATACCCCTGGTTTCCCAGGCGTCTGTCAGGTCCAGGTTGAAGGCGCGACTCGGATCGTCGATCGCGATACGATCGGCACGTTCCCGGAGCTCTTCGAGCTTCACCTTCGCCTCGCTCAGGAGCTCATCCGTGCGGAACACGGAGACGTTGTCCATCATGAGCTCCTTCATCTCCCGGCGGATCTCCGCTGCGTTCTCTCCGTCCTTGCCCGCCGTCGACAACAGGTCCTCCAGCTCCTCGCGCGCACGGCCGGCCGGGTCCTCGCCCGCCGGTTCCAGATCCGCTCCGCGGCAGTACTCCGCCATGGCGACGCCTGCGCGACGCCCGAAGACGACGAGGTCGACCAGTGAGTTCGTGCCGAGGCGGTTCGCCCCGTGCACCGAGACGCAGGCACACTCGCCGATGGCGTACAGGCCCCGGACCGATTCTCCCTGCATGCCCACGACCCCACCGTCCACATCCGTCGGGATTCCCCCCATGGCGTAATGAGCCGTCGGCTGAATTGGGATCGGCTCGGTGACAGGGTCGATGCCGAGATAGGTGCGGCAGAAGTCGGCGATCTCGGGGAGCTTGTTCTCGATCACCTCGGCACCCAGCTGGGTGGCATCCAGATGAACGTATCGCTCGCCGTTGATCCCTCGCCCGGCGCGTATCTCCTTGTATATCGCTCGCGAGACGACGTCTCTGCTCGCCAGGTCCTTGAGGTTGGGAGCGTAGAGCTCCATGAAGCGCTCGCCGTCGTGGTTCCTGAGGATCCCCCCTTCCCCGCGCACTCCCTCCGTGATGAGGATGCCCATCCGGCGGATGCCCGTGGGGTGGAACTGGTAGAACTCCATGTCCTCGAGCGGAACGCCGCGACGAGCCACGAGGAACATGCCATCACCCGTAAGAGTGACCGCGTTGCTCGTGATCTCCCAAACCTGGCCGTAGCCGCCGGTGGCGAGAACGAGCGCCTTGGAGCGAAAGACGTGCAGCTCGCCGGTCGCGATGTTCAGGGCGACCGCACCCCGGCAGGATCCGTCCTCGATGAGAAGGTCGACGACCTGGAACTCGTCGAAGAACTCGACGTCGTGCTTGATCGACTGTTGATACAGCGTCTGCAGGATCATGTGGCCCGTGCGGTCCGCCGAGTAGCAGGCGCGGCGGACCGGCGCTTCGCCGAAGTTGCTGGTATGACCGCCGAAGCGGCGTTGGGCGATCCTCCCGTCCTCGGTACGGCTGAAAGGAAGGCCCATGTGCTCGAGCTCGTACACGACCTCCGGAGACTCCCGGCACATGACCTCGATCGCGTCCTGGTCGCCCAGATAGTCGCTTCCCTTGACCGTGTCGAACATGTGCCATTCCCAGTGGTCCTCCTCCCCCATGTTGCCGAGCGCGGCCCCTATGCCTCCCTGTGCCGTGCCGGTGTGGGAGCGTGTGGGATACAGCTTGCTGAGAACGGCGGTTCTGAGGTTGCCCTGCTTCGCGAGATAGACGGCCGCCATGAGGCCCGCGCCCCCGGCGCCGACGACGATCGCGTCGAAGGTGTGCTCCTGGATCCGCGTCATCGCGTTACACCCCGCCCGAGTCGAACGTGAAGATGATGTAGGCGCCGGCCGAGATCAGCAGGAAGCTCAGGATATAGGCGATGCTCTTGAGCGCGAGCCGTCGGCCGGGCCGCTGTACGTAGTCCTCGAGAACGTACCTGAATCCGTTGACGCCGTGGGCCAGCGCGAAGACGAGCAGGGCGAGATCGTACAAGCGCCACAGCGGTCCCCATCGACCCTCCCAGCGGCCCGCCACGGCGTTGAAGTCGATGTTCTCCACGCCGATCACGAAGTGCATCCAGAAGAGGTGGAAGACGGCGAGGCCGAGAAGGACGACGCCCGACACCCGCATAAAGAACCACGCCGATGCCTCGAAGCCGCTTCCCTCGGGCCTGCGGTGGCCGCCTCCTTCGCGCCGGCTCATGACAGCGACTCCAGGAAGCTACCGAACATGATCCAGGCCGCCGGGAGAAAGATGAGCAGGAAGACGACGAGCTGGACCACGATCAACCGGTCGTGCCGGCGTCTCTCCCAACTCTTGGTAAAGAGGTCCTGCACGATGATCCTGAGGCCATTGACGGCATGAAAGAGGACCCCGAACAGGAGGAAGATCTCCATCAGTCGTCCGGGCGGAGACGTGTAGAGCACCAGCAGATGCTCGAAGGCCGCCGGCCCGAAGCTGAGCAGGAAGATGTCGACGATGTGCAGGGCCAGGAAGAGCAGCAGTCCCAGCCCCGTCACCCTGTGTAGCGCCCACAGGAGGTAGCCGCTCCCGCCCCGATAGGAGAGCCAGCTGCGCGGGCCGAGGTTTGTGGGTTGGATCACGACGAGGCCACGCCCTCGAGAGCTTCCATCGTCTCCTTGACCTCGGCCGCCGACTTGGCCAGCGCGGCCCGCTCATCGTCGGCCAGCTCGACCTCGTAGATCTTCTCCAGGCCCGCTCGTCCCAGCTTGCAGGGCACGCCCATGAAGATGCCGTCCAGGCCGTACTCTCCCTCGAGCCAAACGGAGCAAGGCAGGACACGCTTCTTGTCGCGCACGATGGACTCGCACATCTGGGTGACGGCCGAAGAGGGCGCGTAGTAGGCGCTTCCGGTCTTCAGCAGCGCGACGATCTCGCCTCCGCCCTTCCGGGTCCGATCCACCAGAGCTTCGATGCGATCCGGCTCCATCAGTTGGTCGAGCGGAATCCCACCGACCGACACCGAGCTCACGAGCGGGACCATGCTGTCGCCGTGACCTCCCAGAACGAGCGCCTGAACGTCCTCGACGCTCACGTCCAGCTCGAGAGCGATGAAGCTCCGGAAGCGGGCCGTGTCCAGCACGCCGGCCATCCCGATCACGCGCTCGCGAGGGAAGCCGGTGGTCTGCATGGCCACGAAGGACATGACGTCGAGAGGGTTCGTCACCATCAGAATGATTGCGTCGGGGCTGTAGGTCGCGATTTCTCGCGCGATACCCTCGATGATCACGGCGTTCTTCGTCACGAGGTCAGAGCGGCTCATGCCCGGCGTCCGCGCCAGGCCGGCCGTGACGATGTAGGCGCCCGACCCGGCCGTCCCCTCGTATGAGGCCAGGCCCCGCACGCGGGTGTCGAACCCCTCGACCGGAGCCGACTCCCACTGGTCCAGGCCCTTCCCCTGAGGGAGCCCATCGATGATGTCGACCAGGAGAACTTCGCGGGCGAGCTCGCGTTCCGCGATCCGCTGCGCTACCGAGGCGCCGACATGTCCGGCGCCGACTACCGTTATCTTTTCCACGCGCGCCTCTCTTTTGCTTGCGGCCGTCGAGGGGCATCGGTGAGACCTGGAGGGTCGTGAGGTGTGGACCGTTGGTAGGAAAAAGCTATCGCCGTCGCGGCGGCGCGCGCAATGTTGGAAGCGGGCGGGATTGCTGTCCCGGAGTGGCCCTAGAGCGGCGTCGGCATGCCTCCGACTCTCCGCATGACCTCGCCCGCGATGATCTCCATCAGACGGTCGATGCGTTCCGGGCTGACGCTCTCGAGAGCGACCTCGACGAGCTTCAGGATCCTCTGGGCCTCGGCACGCGTGAGCGGCGCTGTCGGATCGTCGTCTGAAAGCTCCTGCGTGAGGGCCTCCAGCTCATCGCGCAGCTCCCGGTAGCGCTGTCTCTCTTCATAGGTCATCGCGTTCCCTTCGATCTCCTTTCCTCGCGGGCCCTCATCCGCCGACCTGACTCAGGGCGGCGAGGCCACCGCTACCGGTGTCCGTTCCTATCTGCAACCAGTGGCGTTCCTGTTTATCCTGTAGCGCCCTTCCCACGGCATCCAGCACGTTTCCGTGTGCGCGCAGCGGCGTCTTGAGGTCGACCTGGTGCGAGCCGAACAGGCACGTGCGAAGCTGTCCGTCCGCAGTCAGCCTCACCCGGTTGCACCTGTCGCAGTAGTTATGCGACAGCGGTGTGATCACTCCGACCGTGCCCGGTGCATCTCCGTATTGGAAGTAGCGTGCCGGACCGTTGCCGATCGGCCCGCTCGCGGGCTCCAGGCCGCCGAGATCGGCCACGCGTTCCAGCATCTCATCGGCCGAGATGAACCGATCCGCGAGGTGGAGGTTCTTCCCCACCGGCATCAACTCGATAAAGCGCACATGCCATGGCCGCGTCCGCGTCAAAGCCGCGAACTCCTCGAACTCGTCGTCGTTGATCCCCCGCAGCATCACGGTGTTGATCTTGATCGGCGAGAAACCGGCACTCTCGGCCGCCGTCAATCCATCGAGCGTGGCATCGAAGAAACGCGTCGACCTGTGGGCGATCTCCTCGAAGCGATCGGGTCTGAGCGTGTCGAGACTGACGTTGATCCGCTGAACGCCGGCTGCCTTGAGCTCCTCCGCGCTCTCGGGCAGGAGGATGGCGTTCGTGGAGAGCGCGATATCGCGGATCTGGGGGACCGCTGCGATCATCTCCACAAGCATCGGAAGGTCTCGGCGGATAAGTGGCTCGCCGCCGGTGAGTCTGACTCGGGTCAGGCCGACCCCCGCCATCTGTCGCACGACCTCGGCGATCTCCTCGTAGGTGAGGATCTCCGGCTTCGGGATCCACTCCAAGCCACCCACGGGCATGCAGTAGGTGCAGCGAAGATTGCACTTATCCGTCACGGAGATCCGGAGGTAGTCGATCCGGCGGCCGAACTGGTCTAGCATCATGCCTCCGAGGAAGCAGGACCTACCCACTCCCTCTCGCCGTCGGCGTATTCCTCCCGCTTCCAGATCGGCAGCCTTCCCTTGATCTCCTCGATGACGTGGCGCGACGCCTCATACGCGGTGGCCCTGTGGGGCGCGGCCACCACGATCGCCACGCTGAGCTCTCCCAGCTCCAACGTCCCGGTCCGGTGGACCGCCTCCAGGTGGCTGAGAGTCCAGCGGTTTGCGGTCTCATTGAGGATGGTCGCGAGCTCGCGCTCGGCCATCTCTCCGTAGGCCTCGTAGTGGAGTCGTATCACCGGGCGACCGTGATTGTGATCGCGCACGCGGCCGACGAAAACGGTGACGGCACCGTCCGCACTGGACCCGGCCCTTAGCAGCTTCTCGACCTGAATCGGGTCGTCGCTCACGTGGCCGATCACTCGAGTTGCGCCAGCTTCGGAGGCCATCCTCATCCGCCTGCCACCGCTGGAATCAGGGCGATTTCGTCGCCCGGCTTCAGGTCTCGTTCCAGCGAGGCATATTCTCGATTGACCGCCACGGTCGGCTCGGCCGGCAGACATCCAAGGCCGGGCAGCGACCGGAGACGGTCCACAGCCTCGCGGACGGTCGCGTCGGCCGGTAGCTCCAGGTCCAAGGACGCCGCATTGGCCAGTTCGCGATGATTGGCGAACAGGAGGATCGTGACCGTCACGACACACTCAGGATGCTTCCGCCTTCTGGTGGGAGGGTGCATCAGAAACGGGTCCCTCGGAGGCCGTCGAGAGGAAGGTGAGGAATCTCCCGACGGCTCCGGCGTCACGCAGCGATGAGACACGGACCTTCGTCGCACCGGCCGCCTCCCGGTCGGGCACGGCCGACACCGCGATGTTGCTGCGGAACGTCGAGAAGCTCACGTGGGTGGAGCTCTCCGTCTCGATCCAGGTCGAGTGTACCGCCTCTCCGCCCGTGAAGAAGCGCTTGGCTGCCGCGAACACCTGATCGGGCTGCAAGCTCGTAGTCGTTTCAGCTGTCATGCGCGTCTCGTCTCGCTCCTTGACGCCCCGTCGCCGGGGCCGGTAGAATCTCAAACAGGTGGCGCGGGTGTTACGGTTCCCCTCTGGCCGCCTCGTCGCGGTCTCAAAGTAGCGCATGCTCGAGACCCCTTCAATTTACGCCTAATTGCACCCCACCGGATGAACGGGGAGGTGCTCGCGAGCCGAGATCCCGTGCGATTCTCTTCCAACGTCGACGTCCTGAAGCCGTCCGCCACCCTCGGGTTCGCGGCCCGCGCCCGCGAGTTGAAGGCCACAGGCAAGTCCATCGTGGATTTGTCCGCCGGCGAGCTGGGTTTCCCGACGCCGGAGTACTCGGCTCGTGCCGGAATACGGGCGATCGAAGAAGGCCGGACCAAGTATCCGCCGACCCCGGGGATTCCGGAGCTGAGGTCCGCGGCCGCGGCCTATCTGGATGAGACCGCCGCTCACGCGCCGGCCGACCCGTCGCGGATCCTGATCAGTGCGGGGGTGAAGCAGGCGCTGTTCAACTGCCTCTATTGCCTGTTCGGTCCAGGAGACGAGATCCTCGTCCCGACGCCCACCTGGCCGACATACGAGACCGCGGTGGCCCTCGCCGGGGCGACGCCGGTTCTGGTCCCTACGTCGTGGGAGGATGGCTTCCGGGTTTCCGTCGAAGCGCTCGAGAGCGCGAGAAGCAACCGAACACGGGGGCTCGTCATCAATAGCCCGAGCAACCCCACCGGTGCGGTCTATCCGGCCGAGCTCGTGGAGGAGTTGGTCCGCTGGTGCGGCCGACACGGGGTTTGGCTGCTCTCCGACGAGATCTACCGGCGGCTCTCCTATTCGGGTCCGGCCGCGCCGTCTGTCTACGATGTCGAGGATCGGCCCGAGCACGTGATCCTGTTGGACGGAGTGTCGAAGGCGTTTGCCATGACGGGATGGCGGATCGGGTTCGCCGAAGGCCCGGTGGAGATCATCCGCAAGGCATCCGACCTCCAGAGCCAGACCACATCCGGAGCCGCGGTACCTTCGCAGTACGCAGCAGCGGCGGCGCTCTCCCGGACCGAGGCACGTGAGGCGGCGATCGCGAAGTTCGTTCGGGTACTCGACCGCAACCGGCGGCTGGGCTACGAGGTGCTCAACGGCATCCCGTCGATCGAAGCCCGGCTGCCCGAGGGCGGCATCTACCTCTTTGCCAAAGTGTCGGACGACAGACCTTCGGCGAGGATCGCCGAAGGTCTCCTGGAGGCAGGTGTGGCTTGCTTGCCGGGCGAACCATTCGGCTCGCCCGGCTATCTTCGGCTAAACTTCGCCGTGGACGAGGAGTCGTTGCGGGAAGGCCTGGATCGAATAGCCGGGTACCTCGAAGGCACCTGACCCGCTAGTACGTCGGCTCGTCCGTGCCCCAGCTCCCTCCGCTCCACGGCTTCGGCGGCGGAGGCTCCTCACGTGGAGGTGGTGCGGGACGATCGGCCGCCTCCGCTACTTCTTCCTTGAAGAGCCGAGATGGCTTGAACACGGGCACGGCTCGAGACGGCACGTGGACCGGGTCACCCGTGCGCGGGTTTCGGGCCAATCGCGGCTTCCGGCGCCGCACCTTGAAGGTGCCGAAGCCGCGGATCTCGATGTGCTCGCCGCCGGCCAGGGACTGCTTCACCGCGTTCAAGAAAGCGTCGATGATGGCGGCGCAATCCTTCTTGGTGACCCCCGGTCCGATCGCTTCGTAGACCTGCTCCACCAGATCCGCCTTCGTCATCTGTTCTCCCTCCGCCTAGATGGCTGGTTTCCCCCTCGTCCTGCCCGAGCTGCCCGCTACCTCCAAAGATAAAGAAGCTGCGGCCCCGTGGTCGTAGGCTGAGCCAGCCACGGCAGCCACCCTCGCAGCTTGCTCTCTGCGATCCCGTTGACGAGATCGAACAGGCCGACCTTGCGCTCGCGAGGCCGTACGGTCGACGGGTTCTCACCCAGCCCCGCCATGCGGCCCGCGCGATCGATCGCCTCCTGCAGCGTGGCGATCCCGTCCACGAGTCCCAAATCAGCCGCTCGCTTCCCGGAGAGGACTCGACCGTCCGCCACCCGAAGCACTTCTTCCCGCGAGAGATTCCGATTCTCCACGACGGTCTGGACGAACTGCTCGTATACATCGTTCACGAGCTCTTCGAGGATCTCTCGCTCTCCGGGGGACAGGCTGCGCGCCACGGAGCCCAGGTCCTTGTACTCCCCGCTCTTTACGACCTCTATGCCGATGCCAACCTTCTTCATGAGCTCTTCCGCATGGGGAAGCTGCATGATCACGCCGATGGAGCCGGTCATGCTGCCCGGAAGCGCGAAGATGCTGTCGGCGCCCAACGCCACGTAATAGCCACCGGACGCGCCTACATCGCCGATCCAGGCGATGACCGGGCGATCGTCCTCCTCCCGGAGCCGTCTCACCTGGCCGAAGAGGTCCTGCGAGGCACCGACACTCCCACCGGGTGAGCGGATCTCGAGAACGAACGCCTTGACTTCGCTCCGATCGCGAAGTGCCATGAGCTCCCGGCCGAAGGAGCGATCCGCGTAGATCACGCCCCCTATCGACAGGACAGCCACGCTTCCACCGCCGAACGGAAGGGGGGATCTGCCGAGTAGCGTCCTGGACGAGAGGTACAGCCCGCCCGCGAACACCATAAGTAGAAGCCCGATGCTCAGTAGTGCGGCTCTGCGCGGCTGATCGGCCATTCGTCACGCGCCGGGTGTGGGGCGACGGTCTGGCCCGAGAGGGCCCTTTCGGGTAAAGCTAGTCGCTGGGGGGGAAAGCTGTCAACCAGTTGCCGTGCTTGCAGTTGTGTGCATCGCCGAGATGAACTGATCGAACAGATATCGACTGTCGTGCGGACCGGGTGCTGATTCGGGATGGAACTGGACCGCGAAAACGGGTCGGGAGATGTGGGCAATTCCTTCGATCGTGCCGTCGTTCAAGTTCAGGTGAGTCACGCGAAGATCGGGAGCATCGTCGAGCACGTCGCCGGTCGCGTGCACGGCGAAGCCGTGGTTCTGAGAGGTGATCTCGACCGCTCCGGTATCGAGGTTCTTCACCGGGTGGTTCCCGCCTCGATGTCCGTACGGGAGCTTGTAGGTCCGTCCACCGAACGCGCGAGCCACCAATTGGAGCCCGAGGCAGATGCCGAAGACCGGGAGACCGGCGTCGGAGAGAGCCCTGACCTTCTCCGCGGCACCCGGGACCGCCTCGGGGTCGCCAGGTCCGTTGGAGACGAAGACACCGGACGGACGAGCCTCGAGCAGCTCATGAGTCGGCATGGCGGCGGGAACCACCAGAACGGAGTAGCCGGCCTTGCGAATCAGATCCAGCGACCGCTGCTTCACCCCGTAATCGAGGCAGACGACGCAGCCCTGAGAATCTGGGTGCTCGAGTCTGTACGGTTCTGGTGCGGATACCGCGGTGGCGAGATCCCTCCCGGTCATCGGTGGCTCCGCGATTACACGAGAGAGGGCCTCGGCTTCATCGAGGGCCGCCGGGAAGATGCCCGAGCGCATAGCCCCAGCCTCCCGGATGTGTCGGGTGATGGATCTCGTGTCGCTTCCGATCAGCGTCGGGATTTGGTGGCGCTCGAGGTACGCAGGCAGCGGCTCGCGGCCTCGAGGTGATGCGTCCGAGAGGTTCTTCACGACGAAGCCCGAAACCCATGGGCGACGTGACTGCGCGTCTTCCGGCCGCGTTCCGTAGTTCCCGATCATCGGGGCGGTCATGACGACGATCTGGCCGGCGAAGGAGGGGTCCGTGAGCACCTCCTGGTACCCGGTGTGGTTCGTGGTGAAGACCACCTCGCCGAGACCCGCCTGGAGGTGGCTCAGGAGCCGGCCTGGAAACGCCTTCGCATCCTCGAGAAGAAGATATCCGTCTACGCCTTGCGGTCGGATGTCAGCCTCCGTTCCTTGTCTCCATGAGTGACGATCTCGTCTACATCTACGCCGACGAATCCTGCCTGGGCAACCAGTTCGAGGGAGGTAATCCCGGAGCCGCCGCCGGGATGATTGAACAGTTCGACCCGCGTAGAGGATGGCGCCGGAAGGACTATTACCACTTCGACCCCTCCACCACCAACAATCGCATGGCGCTCACCTCCGGCGCCCTGGGGCTGGCGGAGCTCACCCGGCCGTGCGATGTCATTTTCACGACCGACAGCCGGTACCTGGTCTCGGGAATGAAAGAGTGGGTACACGGCTGGGCTGCCCGCGGTTGGCGGCGAAAGGGCGGCCCGATCGAGAACCTCGACCTATGGCACCGCCTCGTCGAGGAGGCTCGTCGGCACCGGGTGGAATGGAGATGGGTGCGGGGTCATGCCGGTCACACCAAGAACGAGTACGTCAACATGCTGGTGGTCCGAGCCGCGAAGGAAGCCGAGAGCTCGGGTGGGCTGATGGAGTCGGGATTCGAGGGCTGGCTGGAGGCGGAGACGGAGCGGGGACGCCATCTGGAGTACGTGGACGTGCCTCCGGAGGAGCCGTTCAGCCCTGATCCTGCGCCGCCAGCCGGCGGCTGAAGGGTCAGCCGCCCGAGCCGTCCTCGCTGCCGGCACCGCCCCCGTCGCCCGAGCCGTCCTCGCTGACGCCGCTCGCACCGCCGTCCGCACCGTCCGCGTCACCCTCACCCTCCACCTCACTCTGCAGGACCGAAGCAGGCGCTTCCGGAGCCGCCCCACCGCCGAACTGACCTCGCAGGATGGACTCCGGTGTCGTCCCCTGGCGCGAGGAGAGGACGCTCAGCACCATGGCGAGGAAAAAGTAGAGGCCGCCCCCGATCCAGGTCAGTTTCGTCAGGAGCGTCGCCGTCTGGCGTCCGCCCATGAAAGAGTCGGTGGATGAGGACGCTCCGCCGAACGATGCCGCCAGTCCTCCACCCTTCCCTGCCTGCAGGAGGATGATCAGGATCAGCATCAGGGCGATCAAACTGATGAGGATGACCAAAAACGTGAACATGTGCTCGCCTGCCGGTCCCGTCGCCGAAAGAATGCCAGAAAATCAAAGGCGCGGCCGTCCGGCGCGCGCCCGTCGATCTAAACTCCTTGGCTCTAAGCCGCCGAAAAGCTAGATCTTTCGTCACGACGGAGCAACCGCCGGCACGCTCCCTTCAGCCATCCGAGCCCGCGAGACAGATCTGAGCGAAGCTGTCGGGATCCAGGCTCGCGCCTCCCACCAACACCCCGTCTACCCCCTCGGCCGCGAGTAGAGCCTCGATGTTGCCGGGCTTGACGCTTCCTCCGTAAAGGATCGTCGCCGCCGCTGCCGGTTCGTCGGTGGCCCGGCGCGAAAGCACCTCCCTGATCAGACCGTGCGCTTCCGCCGCGTCGCGTGGCGTGGCCGTCTCTCCCGTACCGATTGCCCACACGGGCTCGTAGGCCAGCACCTTGGCCGCCCACGGTCCGCACCCGGATGACACCAGTCCGTCGAGCACGCTCTCCACCTGCCGGCTCAGCACCTCCTCGAGCCGACCCCCCCGGCGCTCCTCCAGCGTCTCGCCTACGCAGAGGATCGGCCGCAAACCCGCTTCCAGCAGACGGCCCAGCTTGGCCCCCACGGTGGCGTCGTCATCGCCGAAATCCCGTCGCCTCTCCGAGTGTCCTGCCAGGCCCCAGCCGAGCTTCGCCTCCGCCGCCATCGCTGCGGATACGGCGCCGGTATAGGCCCCTTCGATCTCGGTGTGCACGTCCTGGATCCCGATCTCGAGATCGTCCCGGCCCGAGCGGGCAGCCAGGAACGCCGAGAGGCTGATGGCGGCGGGAAAGAACACCACGCTCCTGTCGGAGTGGGCAGGATACAGCCGCATGAAGCGGTCCAAGAAGGCCCGCGTCGTCTCCGGGCCCTTGAACATCTTCCAGTTGGCCGCCAGCACCGGCTGTGGTACGGCCTCGCTCATGGTCCCTCCAATGCTTCGAGCCCGGGCAACGAGCTTCCGGCGAGATACTCGAGGGCGGCGCCGCCACCCGTCGAGACGTGAGACACGGCGGTGGCGAGACCCGCCCGACGAATAGCCGCCGCTGAGTCACCGCCGCCGATCACCGTGAACGCCCCTCCAGACGTCGCCGCGGCGGCAGCCGCCGCGAGTGCATTCGTCCCTTCGGCGAAAGCTTTCCGCTCGAAGAAGCCCATCGGCCCGTTCCAGAAGAAGGTGCGTGCGCTGGAGACGGTCTCCCCGTACAGCTCGCTCGTTCGCGGACCGATATCGAGAGCCATCGTCCCGCTCTGCACCGCTGAAGGGGCCTTTACGCAAGCGTCGGCCCCGGCCTCCGGCCCCGAGCTCACGACCAGGTCTACGGGCAGCACGATCCTGGCACCGGCTCGGTCGAGTAACGTCGCGGCCGTGTTCAGGGCAGTCGCCTCGACGAGCGAGTCTCCGAGTTCTTCTCCTCGCGCGCTCAGGAAGGTGTTGGCCATCGCTCCGCCGATCAGGATCCGGTCGGCACGGGAGAGGAACCCCTCGAGCAGGTCGATCTTGTCGGAGATCTTCGCGCCGCCGAGCGCGACGACGAACGGGGCGTCGGGGGTCCCGCGCAGGCGACTGAGCGCCGACAGCTCCCGTTCGATCAGGAGTCCCGCCACGGCCGGGGCGAGCCAGCGGGTGACGCCGACGGTCGATGCGTGCGCTCGGTGCGTCGTTCCGAAGGCATCGTTGACGAACAGATCGCCGAGCTCCGCGAAGCGTCGCGCCAGCCCTTCGTCGTTCTTAGTCTCACCGGGCAGGAATCGGGTGTTCTCCAGCAGGAGGATCTCCCCGTCCCGGAGACTCCGGCTCGCTTCGACAGCCTCGCTGGAGTCCGCCGGCTGCGCGAACAGCACGGCGCGGCCGATCCCTTCCGCGAGGACGTCCGCCACTGGAAGCAGAGAGTAACGAGGGTCCGGACTTCCACCGGGGCGCCCGAGATGACTGAGCAGCACCGGACGTGCGCCATGGTCCGCCAGGTAGTCCAGCGTCGGATAGCTCGCCTCGATTCGGGTCGCGTCCTGCACCCGCCCCTCTGCCAGAGGCACGTTGTAGTCCACTCGCACGAGAGCACGCTTGCCGGAGAGGTCGGGCGTAACCAGCTGCCGAAGAGAGCGTGTCATGGGGATGTCTGCTTGGCGGCTCAGGTCCGAGCTCAGACCCCCGATGTCGCGGGTAGCCGCGCGGCCACGAACGACGCGAGCTCCAGACTCCGGTTGGAGTAGCCCCATTCGTTGTCGTACCAGGCGATGATCTTCACCATACGGCCGTCCAGTACGGATGTGGCCAGGCTATCCACGATCGAGCTCGCGGGGTTGCCGACGTAGTCTGTCGACACCAGAGGCTCGTCCGCGTACTCGAGGACCCCGGCGAGCTCCCCGGCGGCGGCGCTGCGGAACGCCTCGTTCACCTCCCGGGTGTTGGTCTCCCTCTCCACCGTGGCCACCAGGTCGACGAGC
This sequence comes from Gemmatimonadota bacterium, assembly GCA_039587445.1. Classification (GTDB taxonomy): domain Bacteria; phylum Gemmatimonadota; class Gemmatimonadetes; order Palauibacterales; family Palauibacteraceae. Next base: position 16,282 of record JBDHIM010000009.1, on the reverse strand, counting down.
GAGACGTTCGGGGTGGGCACCCGCATCGCCATCCCGTCCACCTTGCCCTCGAGCTCCGGGAGAACGAGAGCGATCGCCCTCGCTGCTCCGGTCGTGGTAGGAATGATCGAAAGGGCGGCTGCCCGCGCTCGCCTCAGGTCCTTGTGCGGGAGGTCCAGGATCCGCTGGTCGTTGGTGTAGCTGTGGATCGTCGTCATCAGCCCACGCTCGAAGCCGAAGTTCGCGTGCAGGACCTTGGCGACCGGGGCGACGCAGTTGGTCGTGCAGCTGGCGTTCGAGAGGACGTGGTGAGATGCGGGGTCGTAGTCTCCGCTGTTCACGCCCAGGACGATCGTGACGTCCGGCTTCTTCGCCGGGGCCGTGATAATGACCTTGTCGGCGCCGGCATCCAGGTGCTGAGCGGCTGCCTCGCGCGAGCGAAAGAACCCGGTCGCCTCGAGAACGATGTCCACACCGAGCTCGTCCCACGGTAGCTTCGACGGGTCACGCTCCGAGAGGACCCGCACGTGCGTTCCCGAGATGTGCAGGAGGTCATCCTCCGTGCGCACGTCGGCCGGGAAGGTCCCGTGGACTGAGTCGTACTTGAAGAGATGTGCGAGAGTCTCTGCGTCCGTGAGGTCGTTGACGGCCACGAACTCCAGGTCCTCGGTCTTCCGGCCGATTGCGGCACGCAGGATGTTGCGTCCGATTCGTCCGAATCCGTTGATCGCCACGCGTGCGGCCACGGCGCGCTCCTCCTCGGTTTGAGACTGGCGAGTCGGCGAGAAGGGCCTTCCGGGCGCACGCCCGGCGGCCTCGCCGTCGAGAGGGATAACCTACATGGGAGGCGGCGAATCGCCAGACGGTTCGAACGTGCGCCAGGCGCGAGCAAAGCTGACGAGCCCGATCGGCTGCCATCCGGCCTCTGTAAGCGTCGTCGCACAGGCCGCAGCGGTCGCTCCCGTGGTGACGACATCGTCGACGAGAAGAGCGGAACGCCGCCCGTCGTGTCCTCCCCCCCCGGCGCGAACGCTCGTCCTGAAGCTCCCCTGTGCGTTGGCGAGCCGGTCTCGACGCCGAAGATGGACCTGAGACCGCCGGGCCGTTCTGCGCTCCAGAAGCTCCGTTACGCGCGCGTCCAGCACATTGGACAACGCATCGGCGAGCAGATGTGCCTGGTTGAAGCCGCGCTCGCGGCGTCGAGCGGGTGTGATCGGAACCGGAACCAAGAGTGCGTCGCCGGCCGCCACGCCGGCTCGGCGGGCGAGGCTTTGCGCCGGGTCCCGGAGCGCCCTCCCCATCGGGACGGCGAGGGCCGTCCAGCCTGCGTACTTGAGCTCCCGAACGAGCCTGGCGGCGTTCCCTCTCATCGGACAGACCGCTTCGGCTCGCATCGACGCTAGCGGCCAGGCGGCGCAGGCCGCGCAGCCGTCGCTCTCTGCGGGCGTGAGGCGGGTGGCGCCGCACCGATGGCAGCGTGGAGGCAGGATTCGCGGCAGGCGATGCCAGCAAAGCGCGCACACCGGGGCCATGCCCGCCTCCACCGTGCAGGAGCACAGGACACACGACGGCGGCAGCAGTAGATCGAAGGCTCGGGCGGCCAACCGTGGAAGCGAATGGACGTTCGTGGGCGAAACCAGGGGTGCCGATTCCCTATCCGGCGAGTGCGGCAAGCGCCGCCTGGCGCATCGGGTCGGCCGGCGGCTCGACGCGGAGCCAGTTGCGGACGCTGATTCGGGCCTGCTCGACGAGCATCTCCAGGCCGTCGCTCACCGCCAAGCCGGAGGTCCTTGCGTGCCTGGTCCATGCCGTCCCGTCGCGGCCGTACACGCAGTCGAAGGCCGCGGTCGCCTCGAGGCGTGACAGGTCCAACGGCAGGGGATCGGAGGCTCGCAACCCCAGAGAGGTCGCGTTGATCACGAGGTCGTAGCGACCGGCGGCCTCACCCGAGTCTCGGACGACTCGGGCCTGCAGGGCTTCCAGCCGGAGCTCGTCCAGCATCTCGTCTGCCCCAAGCCGAGTCCGATTCAGGACATCGGCGGACGAAACGCCCGCCTCGTCGAGTCCGACGAGAACGGCTCTGGCGGCGCCGCCCGCGCCCAGGACCAGCGTCTGCGCGCCTTCCAGGCTGGTGCCGGCGTCCTTCATCAGCCTCCGGACCGAGCGGAGGAAACCTCCGATGTCGGTGTTGTCTCCGACCAGCGATCCATCCTTAGCTCCCCAGAAGCAGTTGCACGCCCCGCTGCGGCCGACGGAGAGGGTGGGCACGTCCAGCAGGGAGGCGGCACGCCGCTTGTGCGGCAACGTGATATTTCCGCCACCGCCATCGGCGATCCGGCGCATGACGTCGGACAGCTCGAGGTCTGTGACCGATGTAGCGGTGTAATCGGCAGAGACTCCGAGAGCCTTGAACGCCGCCCCGTACATCGCGGGGGCCGGAGAGTGCCCGACGGGTCGACCGAGAAGGGCGTACCTGGGCCTCACCGCGCGTCGGAGGAAGTGTCGGTCTCGGGCGACTCGAGGAAGGCCGTGAGCGATGCCTCGATCAGCTGGTAGGCTTCCTCGTATCGGTCGGTCCAGCCTCCGAACGGGTCCGGAACGGATGCACCCCGTCTGGCGTCCTGTTCCGGCAGGTAATGGGTGATGCGCCGGCACGGCACGGCGGGCGTGATGCTCTCCGCGACTCCAAGGTGGACGCGATCCATCGCGAGGATAAGATCGAAGCCGCTCGCCAATTCGGGCGTGAATTGCCTGGCGTTATGGACTCCCAAGTCGAGGCCATGGGCTCTCGCGACGATCTCGGCCCCCTCGGATGCGGGGGCGCCTTCGAGCGCTGCAATTCCGGCCGATCCGAATTCCAGCTCCAGGCCTAGCCTGCCGGCGGCGTCACGGGCGATCACCTCGGCCAGCGGGCTCCGGCAGGTGTTGCCGGTGCACAGGAAGAGGATACGACGCACTCGCCGTCCGCCGGACGCATCGCTCATGGGGTCTCTCCGAGGCAGCGGGCGATCCGACGTCGATCGATCGGCCCTCTCCTGAGGATCTCCGTTGTCTTCCCTCGCACGGAGACGACGGTGGATGAAGTGGAAGCCGGAAGCGACCCGGCAGCGAGGAAGACGGTCGGTCGTTCGGGTTCGGGCATGGCTTCCAGCACCCTGCGGACAGGGCGCTGCCTCGTCGCCGGCGGCTCACCTTCCAGGTTCAGGCTCGTGGAGGTCATCAGCGATCGCCAGCGGCCGAGAACGACCAGAAGGATCGGGTGGCCATCGACCCGGACGGCGAGCCCATCGTCGGATCCGTCATCCAGAATGAGCGTCAAGGGCCCGGGCCAGAACTCTGTGGCCAGCTTGTCTGCCCGCTCCTCCCATGCGGCCTCCGGAAGTTCCCTTCGAAGCACTTCCACGCTGCCGGCAAGCCGGATCAGGCTCCGGTTCGGGGGTCTTCCCTTCAAGCGATTGATCTCGGCGTTCAGCTCCTTGGTCGCCGCCGCTCCGATCCCGTACACGGTGGATGTCGGGTGAACGAGGACCCCTCCCTCCTCGAGCGCCTCGACGGCCGCGGAGACGCCGGGCTCCCAGACCAGTGGATCTCGTGGGTCAAGCCGGATCTCCCGATACTCCTTCAACGGAGTCGCTCCACCAGCTCACGAACGTGGCGGATTCGAACGACGGCGGGGGCCACGCCGTCTGCCGACCCCGAATCGTCCGCCTGCGATCCCGAACCCGGCGCGGGTGCGAATACTTCGGATATCCCGAGACGAGCGGCCTCCGAAAGTCGGCGGTCCAGGCTCGGAACGGCTCGCACTTCCCCTCCCAACCCGATCTCGCCGATGAACGCCCGGTTGCCGACCGGCCGGTCCAGCTCGGCCGAGGCGAGCGCCGCCGCGACCGCAAGATCCGCCGCCGGGTCCAGCAATCGGAGTCCACCGACGACGTTGACGAACACATCCCGCTCGAGAGCGGGGAGGCCGGCTCGCCGCTCCAGCACCGCGATCAGCAGGGCCAGCCGACGCGGCGGGAAGCCGGTTGTCGTGCGCCGTGGGGTCCCCTGGCGACTGGCGGCGGTCAGGCACTGGACCTCGGCCAGAAGAGGGCGGGTCCCCTGGAAGGTGACGGCGACGGCTGATCCGCTGAATTCGCCTACGCCGCTGAGGAAGACCTCCGACGGGTCTTCCACCGGAGCGAGACCTTCACCGGTCATGCGGAAGACCGCGACCTCCTCGACGCTGCCGAATCGGTTCTTGGTGGCCCGTAGCAGTCGATGCTCGTGGCTGCGGCTTCCCTCGAAGTGCAGCACGGCGTCGACCAGGTGCTCGAGGGTGCGGGGACCCGCGAGAGCGCCGCCCTTCGTCACGTGTCCCACGATCACGACCGGCGTCAGCGACGACTTGGCGTACTCCTGCAGCGCTGCCGCGCACTCGCGCACCTGGCTTATCGTCCCCGGCGCCGCGTCGCTCGTCGAGCTCGCCAGCGTCTGGATCGAGTCCACGCCCAGGAAGTCGGGCCCCAACGACTCTGCGGCACGGATCAGTTCCTCGACCTGCGTGGCTCCGAGGAAATCCACGTCCAGCGCCTCGGCGCTCACGCGCTCGGCGCGCAGCCGCACTTGGGGCGCGGACTCCTCTCCCGAGGAGTAGAGCGCACTCCCGCCGGATCGCCGGATCGCCGCTGCGGCCTGCAGCAGCAGAGTGGATTTGCCGATGCCGGGCGGGCCGCCCAGCAGCACGACCGATCCCGCCACCAGTCCGCCTCCGAGCACCAGGTCGAGCTCGCCGAGCCCGATGGCGAGGCGGGATGCGTCTGCGGCGGTTGTGTCGCGGAGAGGTCGGGCGGTCAGTCGGTCGCTCGGGCGTCGCCGTCGACCACGCCGAGGACGCGCCGAGGCGGGGGTCTCGGCGAGAGTGTTCCAGTCACCGCACGCGGGACAGCGGCCCTCCCAGCGAAGACTTTCGTTGCCGCATGAGGTGCAGAAGAATCCGACCGCGGCCGGACGGGCCTTACCGCCGGAGCTCACCGCCGCGGCACGGGTGGGGTGGAGTCGGGATCAGAAGGGCTCGTCACGGTCGGATCTGGAGTCGAACAACGTGTACTGCTTGTGAAAATAGAGCGAGACCTCGCCGGTCGGGCCGTTGCGCTGCTTTCCGATGATGAGCTCCGCTTCGCCTTCGATCGAATTACCGTCCCGGTCGATGGGGCCTTTGTAGACCTCTTCCCGGTAGATGAACATGACCAGATCCGCGTCTTGCTCGATCGCACCCGATTCGCGCAGATCGGCCAACACGGGTCGATGGTCCGTTCGCTGCTCGGGCGCCCGCGAGAGCTGCGAGAGAGCGAGCAGCGGCACGTTGAGCTCTTTGGCCACGGCCTTCAGAGAGCGCGAGATCGAGCTGATCTCCTGCTGTCGATTCTCGGCACCTCGTGGTCCGGCCATCAGTTGAAGGTAATCGACGATCACCAACTCGAGATCAACCTCCGCTCGCAGCCGCCTTGCTTTGGCCCGCAACTCCAGCGCGGTGAGCGAGGGCGTGTCGTCGATCCAGATCGGCGCCGTGTTCAGAAGTCCTGCGGCCGTTGCGAGCCGGCCATACTCATCGTCTTCCAGCCTCCCATGCCGAAGCCGGCTGGAGTCGACCCTTCCTTCGGCACACAGGAGCCGCTGAACCAGGGATTCCTTCGCCATCTCGAGGGAGAAGATCGCCACGTGCTTCTCGTGCTCGATCGCGGCGTGTTGGGCGAAGTTCAGGGCCAGCGCCGTCTTCCCCATCGAGGGCCGGCCCGCGAGGACGATCAGATCGGCTGGCTGAAAACCGGCTGTGTACCGGTCCAGGTCCATGAACCCCGATGGCACGCCGGTGACCGCCCCGGTCCGCTGCATCTCCTCGATGCGCTCGAAGGCCGGCCAGAGGATCTCCTTGATCCAGATGAAGCCTCTTCGGCTGGCCGCTTCGGAGATCTGGAAGATCCGTTGCTCGGCGCGATCCAGCGTCTCCTGCGAGCTCCCGGCGGGGGAATCGTAGGCCTCCCGGATGATCTCCGTGGCTTCCTCGATGAGGCGGCGTAGGGTGGCCTTGTCGCGCAGGATCCTGCAGTGGTACTCGATGTTCGCGGCGGTAGGAACAGCGTCGACCAGCTGAGCCAAGAACTCCATCCCGCCGGAGGACTCGAGCTCGCCCGCGGACTTCAGCTCGTCCGAGAGCGTCACAGGGTCGATGACGTCGCCCCGATTGTACAGCCGCATCATCCCGCGGAAGATTCGGCGGTTGCCCTCGCGGAAGAAGGCGGTGTCGTCGACGAGCTCCATCGCCCGCGCGACCGCGTCACCGTCGATGAGCATGCCTCCCAGGATCGACACCTCGGCTTCCTGGGACCAGGGAGGCTGCCGGCCTGAGAACACATCGGCGGCGGCCGTCGCGATGGAACGCTCCGAGAGTATCGAGTCCGTCATCTCGGACGCATCACGGCAGATCGAGGGAGAGCTCGCCGCCCGGCGCTCCGGAGCGGAGTGCGGCATCTCCATCCATGACGCGGCGGGCGATCTGCAAGTCCTCCCACGTCGGACGCTTCCAGCCCGGGTTTCGCAACGAGGCGGCGGGATGGTAGGTGACGACCAGAGGGAAGCGGCCGTAGAGATGCGTCCTTCCCCGAAGACGGCCGATCGATTCTCGGGTCCCCAGGAGCGTCTGAGCCGCGAACGAGCCGAACGCCACGATCACTTTCGGGTCGATCAGGTCGATCTGCTGGAGGAGCAGCGGCGAGCAGGCGGCGATCTCCTCCGGCTGAGGGTTCCGGTTTCCGGGCGGTCGACATTTGAGCACGTTGCAGATATAGACCTCGTCTCTTCGCAAGCCCACCGACATCAGCATCAGGTCCAGCAGCTGGCCCGCACGTCCGACGAAGGGTCGACCGGTCTCATTCTCGACCGCGCCCGGCGCTTCGCCGACACAGAGGAGCCGAGCGTCCGAGGCCCCTTCACCGAAGACCACGTGCTGCCGGCCCTCGTGCAGCGCACAGCGCTGGCAGCCGAGCGCCACTTCCCGGAGCTCATCGAAGTCCAGCTCGCGGATCCGTTCGGCGGTGCCCTCTCGCGCGAGCCGAGCCAGCTCGGGAGTCGAGGGCATGTAGGCACCCGGCGCTCCGGGCGCCGGCGCTCCGGGCTCCGACGCTGCCGGCGGCGCCTCTTCCGGCAGAGGGTCCGTGACAGCTCCTCCTCCTCCGGCAAGGGCTTCCAGCGCCTCGCTGCGCCTGAGGCTCGGTAGAATGACCGGCGGCTCGCCGAGAGCGATTCGGGCTTCGAGGTAACGCCGGAGCGGCTCCCGAGCGTCAATCAAGTCGCGCTTCGACCCGATCCAGCAGGCAGTCCGCGACCTCCTCCTTCGAGAGAACCGGAAACTCCTCCTGCCCCCCCCACCGGTCCAGGAGCGTCACTCTATTCGTCGGGACGTCGAAGCCGGCCACCGGATCCCCTACCTCGTTGATCGCCACGAAGTCCATCTTCTTCGATTCCAGCTTTGACCGTCCGTTCTCGACCGGCGTGTCGGTCTCCAGTGCAAAGCCCAGCGTGAGGACTCCGCGCTCCTCCCTGATTCCGCGTGTCCCTTCCAGGAGATCGGGACCTGCGATCAGCCCGAGCTCGAGCCCGCTGCCATCCTTCTTGATCTTCGACGACCTGGGTGACGGCAAGACGAAATCGGAGACGGCCGCCGCCATCAACAGCAGATGAGCGTCTCCCAGCGCGGCGCTAAGCGCCTCCAACATCTCATCGCTCGTCTCGACCTCCACGACCTCGACACCGTAGGGATGCGGCCGCGCCACCGGACCGCTCACCAGAACGACCTCGGCGCCCCGTCGCCAGGCCGACGCGGCCAGGGCCTGGCCCATGTGGCCCGATGATCTGTTTCCGATGTAGCGAACCGGATCGATCGGCGCACGCGTCGGGCCGGCCGTGACGACGATCCTGCGCTCGCGCAGCGTCGCCTCCTCGAGCATGCGCCCGGCTACGGCAATGGTATCTGCGGGCTCCGACATACGGCCGATCCCGACCTCTCCCTCCGCGAGCTCTCCGCGATCCGGACCGACCATCTCGAGACCGAAGTCGCGGAGGGTCTCGACGTTGCGTCGAGTCGCGGCATGCTCCCACATCCGCTCGTTCATCGCCGGGCAGAGCAACACCGGACACGCCGCGGCGAGCAACGTGGCAGCCGCCAACGTGTCAGCACCGCCCGCCGCCATCTTGCTGAGGAAGTCGGCGGTGGCGGGCGCAACGATGGCCAGATCGGCCTCGCGGCCGAGCTCGATGTGATCGAGCGGCCTCTCCCAAAGACTCGTTCGGGCGGATCGGCCGGTGATGCCCTCGAAGGTAACTCTCCCGACGAATCTCTCGGCACTGGGCGTCAGCAAGACGTCAACCAGCGCGCCAGCCTCGTGGAGACGGCGCACCAGGTATGCCGTCTTGTAGGCGGCGATCCCGCCGGTCACGACGACGAGAACTCTACGGTCCTCGAATGGGCGCACAGGACGTCCGGCTCTAGCGGCTCGGTTCTACGAAGACTACTGCGTCGGCTTTCGCTTGGTCACAAGACGATACTGGAGCTGCGACTGGCCGTGCTCATCGGTAGACGTCAACGCGTCGAGAGCCAGAGTCGTCAGCTTCACGGGTCCGTACGGCGAGCGCTCGAGAGGAAGCGCGTTCAGCTCTCGCGCATACTTGGCGGTCACCAGCACCCCGAGGTACTTGTTACTGGCCGTCTTGGCGACCTGTTTGGGCGTGAATACCTTCATCCGGATCTCCCCTTCTCAGGCTTCAATGGGCATTTCATTTCGCCGCTTCGGATCGCGCGGCGGATATCTCGTTCTCCAGGGCCGATACGAGTTGGCCCAACTCCCTACCCACGCGCGCCGTTCGTGATTCCTCCCCGTCGAGGATCGATTCGACGCGGCGCACAGTATCGGCGAGCTCATCGTTGACGATCGCGTACTCGAACTCCCCGGCGGCCACCAACTCGGCCTCCGCGGTGCGGAGACGACGCTCGAGCGAGGGCCTCGTCTCACTACCCCGCGAACGGAGACGGGAGAGCCAGGCTCCGGTCGGCGGGAGAAGAAAGATCGTCACCGCCTCGGGTACGGCGGACCGGACGGCGCGAGCTCCCTGCACGTCGATGTCGAGCAGAAGGTGAACGCCGTCCGACCTGGCGCGCTCGAGATTCTCTTGCGGCGTCCCGTAGAGCTTCCCATGGACATCCGCCCACTCCAACATCTCGTCGTGTGCAGACCTGCGCTCGAACTCCTCGCGCTTCAGGAAAACGTAGTGGACCCCCGAGCGCTCTCCAGGCCGGGCTTCGCGGGTCGTAGCCGATACCGAAAAACGCAGATCGCTCCTGCGCGACAGCAGCTCCCGTATCACCGTGGTCTTGCCACTGCCCGAAGGTCCGGACAAGACGACCGGAAACGTCCGATCGAACAGACTCGTCACTCGATATTCTCTACCTGTTCCCGTAAACGCTCCAGCGCGTTCTTGGCCTCGACCACGCGACCGGAAATCGTCGTGTCGTTGGCCTTCGAACCGACGGTATTCACCTCCCTGTTCAACTCCTGCAGGACGAAGGAGAGACGCTTTCCCACGGGCTCTTCGGCCGCCGCGTCCAGCAGCTCTTCGAAGGCCTCGACGTGCGCTCGCGCGCGCACCACCTCCTCACCGATATCCCACTTGTCGGCGAGCAACGCGATCTCCTGCTCCAACCGGCCCTCGTCCAGCCTGAGGCCATCGGCAAGCTCGCTGGCGGCCTCTCGCAGTCGGTCGCGCTCCCGTGTCAATCGTTGCGGCGCCAAGGACTGGATCGTCTCGACGGCGGCGGCGACCTCCTCGATTGACTCCCGCAGGTCGCTCTCGAGGCGGCCACCCTCCAGCTCCCGCATCCGAATCAGCTCGTCGATGGCCTCGTCCACGACCTCGCCCAACACCTCGGCATCCACCCAGCCCAGGTCGTCGGAGCGTTCGTCACGCAGCATCTCGCGCACGGCCGTCACGAACGTTGGAAGGTCGAGCTCGCCGGGGATGCCATACTCGTCCTGCAACGTTTGGATCGCCTCCAGCGTGGCCCGAACCCGAGCGTGGTCCACCTGCCAGTCCCCTTCTCGACCGGGCGCCGCGTCGGCGGCGATCAGAAAGCTGACGTGCCCTCGCCGCACGCGGCGGGCGAGACGGACGCGCAGCCGCTGCTCCCAGACGTCCGCGCCGGGCGGAAAGCGGAACGAGACGTTCAGGTGCCGGTGGTTCACGGCCTTCAGCTCCACCGAGAGCGTGCCGCCCGCCAGCTCTCGGCTGGCGGCCCCAAAGCCTGTCATGCTGCGTATCATGCGTTTCGACTCACCTCGGCTCTGATCCGAGTCAGTTCAGGAACTCCCATTTCACGCCGAAGATCGTGACCGTATTGGGGTACGGAAAGCCCACGACGTCCTCGTCGACCTTTCGGTCCAGGTTGTCGAGCCGAAGAAAGATCCGGAAATCCTTGATCTTCAACAGGAAATCGACGTTCAGACGGGTCAGCTTCTGAACCGGAACCGGGGAGGAGATGCCTGGCGCCGACGTGAGCATTTGGCTCCTGTATACCGCCGCGAGGCCGAGGTCGACGAGGAGATCTCCTTTGAAGAAGAGCTGGCTCCACCCGAGACGTGCCCGCGCCACATCCGCGGGCAGGTAGAACGCCTGCGGACTCTCAGCTGCCTTCTGGTGCCGCCAGAAGCCCGAGATGGTCAATGGGTTGGCGCCCCGGATGAACGCTCCGAACGGAATCAAGGGTCCGGCGAGCTCTCCCTCGTACGCGGTGACGTCGACGCCCGGACCGGGCTGAAGGGAGAGATCGAAGGGAGCGCCGAACGGCAGCTGGCGGCTCACGCTCTGGAGCATGAGTCGCGCGCCGAGCTGATACGGTCCGAGGGTGAGCTCGAGGCCGCCCGTAAAGGAATCGAACGAAACCGAATCCGCCTCAGCCGTGAGCGGTCTCGAAACGCCCCTCGTGCCCGTGGCGCCACCGACCCTGAGGACGAGGTCGACGGGCGTGAAGGGGCCCAGCGCCAACCCGCCGCCCACCGAGCCCGCGGTGAACTCCTGCCATGTGGATGCGTCCGCTTCCACATCGAGGCCGAGCCAGCTTCCGATGCGGACGCCGGCCGAGATGTTGCCCCCCAGGCTGGGGAAGGCGTCTCCTCCGCCCTGGTAGGAGACTGCACCGCGCGCGAAGCCCCAGCGCGGCGAACCCGCGACAGTGACCCCGACGCGGTTCACCGACACCAGCTGGGAGTCCGCAAGCGTGAGCCGGTTGTTGCTGAGGGCGATGTCGGCGACGAGCGTCGGCGTGATCTCTCTCCGCGCGGTGAAGGCTATGTCGCGGCGGCCTTGCCGGAACTGATCATTCGCCGTGCGGTTGATCGTCTGGTTTTTGAACTGCAGCTGGAAGCCCGTCTTGTTGCTCCCCGGCATGAAGGCCAGCGCGGCCCAGAAGTCGAGGCGGTCCGAGAGGTGGTCGCCCGAGTTTACGTTCAAGAGATCGACGGCGCCCCCGATGGTGACGGCGCTTCCCCAACCGTTCGAGAAGACCCCGTGGACGAGATCGAGCTTTGGCGACCCCGCGCCGCCCCCGAAGCGCGCATAGGCATCCGACTCGTGCTGTCGGCGGGTGAAGATCTCGATGACGAAACCGGTGGGGCTCCGGCGCACGCGGACCTTGTCCAGGTAGACGATCGGGATCCGAACCAGGTCGCTCTCGCCCGATTCCAGGGGCGGGAGCTCCCGGCCGTCCACCAGGATGCGAACGAACCCGGCTCCGAACACTCCGTCGGTCAGCTGATGGACGCCGTTGAAATAGTTCGCGCGAATCGGAGTGAAGCCCGGCATCAGGTCGGTGAGCAGGCCAACCAGGCTGGTCGCGTTCGATGACAGGATCTCGGCCCGATCCCACTCCCGAACATCGTAGGAGAAGCCACTGTCCGGCTCCGTGACGCTCGGCGGGAATCCGGGCACCCTCTTGTCGTCCTCCGGCCCCTCCTCGTCCACGACATCGCCTTCCTCGCCTTCCCTCGGAAAGTCGAGTCTCATGCTGTCGGGAAGCACCTCCACGCCCTCGGGAAGGCGGGGGATGGAATCGGCCGGTATGCTGTCGGGCTCGACCGGCCGCTCCTGGGGATCAGACGGTTCGGGTGGCTTCTCCTCCTGGGCCCATGCCATCGAGCAGGCCGCGAGGAAGATGCCCGCGGTCCAGAGGGCGACGCGGGCTCCTCTTCGAACCGTCATCCGCCCTGGATGAGACGAGCCGAGCGCCGACGTCAGCCGAGGCCTCTCGCCCACTCTACGAGCAGGCGAACGCCGAGGCCCGTCGCGCCCTTCGGCTGCCAGCCGTTCTCCTTCTCCGCCCATGCGGTACCGGCGATATCCAGGTGTGCCCACGGAACCTCGTCCACGAACTCCTGAAGGAACACTCCGGCGGTGATCGCGCTCGCTTCGCGACCGCCGCTGTTCTTGATGTCGGCGATCTCGGAATCGATCTGGCGTCGGTATTCGGGCCAGAGCGGGAGCCTCCAAGCTCGCTCCCCGGAGCGCTCGCCCGCGTCGACCAGCTCTCGAGCTAGAGCGTCATCGTTGCTCATCAGGCCGCTGGCGTGCTTGCCCAGGGCGACGACGCAACCTCCCGTCAACGTCGCGATATCGACGACGGCAGCCGGCGACAGCCGGTTCGCGTAGGCCAATGCATCCGAGAGGATGAGGCGGCCCTCGGCGTCGGTATTGACGACCTCGATCGAGCGTCCGGAGAGACCCCGAATCACATCGCCCGGCTTAACCGCGCGTCCCGATGGCAGGTTTTCCGCCGCGGGCACCAGCGCCACGACCCGCCGCGGGACATCGATCTTCGACAGGGCACGCACCGCGCCGAGCACGGCAGCTCCGCCGGCCATGTCGTACTTCATCTCTTCCATCCCCTTCGCGGGCTTGAGAGAGATGCCACCGCTGTCGAACGTGATCCCCTTGCCGACAAGCACCAGCGGCGGTCCACCCTCGCCGGTGTGCTCCAGGATAATGAAGCGAGGTGGCTCGCTGGATCCCTTCGAGACGGCCAGCAGAGCGCCGAAGCCCTCCTGCCGCAGTCTCTCCTCGTCCCAGGCCTGGAACCGGACTCCCCCGCCGGACAGCGCCTCCGCCTCCTCGGCGAGGCGAGAGGGCCTTGCCACGTTGCCGGGCTGAGAGACGAGCGAACGGGCGAAGTTCTGCGCGTCGGCGACCGTGAGTCCCACGGCGGCCGCTTCGGACGCTCCGGCGACAGGCTGCGCGGTCCAGACGACGGCCCTGGAGGGTCTCGCCGCGTGGCCCGCTTCGGATCTCTTCAGGGCATCAAACGAGAAGTCGCCGAGGAGAAGACCTTCGGCGGCCGCCTGAAATACCGGAGGCGCGGCGGAAGGGTCGTCGAGGGTAAGGGCGAGCGATGACAGGCGCTTCGCTCGGCAGCGCCGGACGGCTCGCCCGGACAAGCCTCGAATCGCGAACGGATCCGAAAGGCGAGCGTCACCGGTACCGAGCAGAAGCAGATGTGGGCGACCGGGGGGGCCGGGGAAGAAGCTCTCCTCGTCGGACTTGCCGAGGAAGATCCCCTGCTCCATGCAGCGGGCGATCGCGCCGCCCAGCCATCCATCGAACTCCTTCAGGAGATTGGTGAGCTCACGGCGCGCCGGTACTGCGAGCAAATCGACATCCAGCCCTTCGAGCGCCCCGGACCGAACCTCGATCTCCCGCAAAGCTGACCTCCTCTCCACCCTGATCGGTGCGAGTCTTCCGGTCGTTCACAAAATGAATAGGGGCAGCCCGACGGGCCGCCCCTATGTATCGAATCGCAAAGCCTAAGGCTCGCGTCTTAGCTTAGCACGCTGTCCGAGCCAGCCTCCAGAAGCTGATCCCTCAAGTCCTCCGTCGACAGAGACTGGAAGAGGCCGTTCGGCAGATGCGCGCGCCGTTGCGGCTGACTGGCATCCGAAAAACAAACGAAGATGACCGCTTCGTGCTCGGGCTTGAGCGCCGGCTCGTCCGGCTCCGGCCAGTACACGCCACGTGACGCCAGCCAAGCTTTCCAACGTCTGCCGTCTTCGTCCACGAAGTGCCTCGTCATCAGTACCTCTCTTCATCATGGTTGAGGAGCGATCCGCGCGCCCGCGGACACTTAGGGCCAGGTAATACTTCAGGTTGGATTACGTAACTCAAGCAGATGTTATCACTTGATCTGTTCGACCATTCAGTCTATGCGGGAATCCGGCGCTGCGTTCCTTCGGGCGTCGAGTTCGGGTAGACGGCAGCCGAGCGCCAAGCCCAGGCCCATGCCACAGATGAGGGCAGCGAGGAGAAGGGTAAGGAACACATGCATACGCTATAGAATGGGGCTTCGTGGCCCGATTGTCCAGGCCTCGAGGCCTGTCGGTACACGCACGGCGCCGGCCCCGGCGTACTCTAGCTTACTCGCCTTTCAGCTTCTGGATCTCGGTCTGCTGGCGTCGCAACGCATCCATGATGCGGTCCACGAGCTGCTCGGAGATCTCCCTCGTCCGCGGCTGGTCGATGAGGTCGGCGTAGTCGATCGGCTCCCCGTAGTACACGTACAGTCTCTTGAACAGTCTCGGCAGCTTGGCGCCGATCGGCAGGACCTGGTCCATCCCGTCGATGGTGACCGGCACGACGGCCGGCTTGTTGGCGAGGATGACGAGGCCTGATCCAGGCCGACCTTTCCTGATGGACCCGTCCCTGGTGCGCGTCCCTTCCGGAAACAGCGTCATCACTCCGCTCTCCAGCGCGCGTGTCATCCGGTAGAGGGCTCGTGGATCGCGCCGCCCGGGCCGTATCGGTATGCACTTCCAGAGGTCCGATAGAAGGCCCAGCCACCAGGGGTGGAAAAAGTTCTCCTCAGCGGCCGGGTTCCATGGGACGAGGTATGGCTTGACGAGTGATTGAGGGAAGTACGCGCAGATCCCTACGAGGAAGCTGTCGATCATCGACTGATGGTTGGAGAGGAGCAGCGTGTTACGCTGCTGCGGGACCCTCTTCCGACCGATGATCCGAGTACGGTTGAAGATGAAGAACAGCGGGATGCCGAGAACGATCACGCTCAGGTTGGTGAACGCGTAGCGCGTGAAGGGCCACAGGAAGTTGAAGAGCCAGCCTCGGTGATCGGCTCGGTACGACCCGCGCATGATGCGATCTTCCCCGTTCTCCTTCTACATCCGCTTGTAGCTCGGCCCGCTTCCGCCCTCTCTCGGCGTCCACCGCGGCCCGAGGACATCCGTAGCCTTGCAGTCGATGCAGTTGGGAGCGTTGATCACGAGGCCGTCGCCCTTCCACTCGTAGACTCCCGCGGGGCAAAGACGCTCGTAGAAGGTTCCGACGTCGGCGGGTACTCGCTCTGCGGCAATGAGGTGCGTGGGGATGTCGTCCCGCGTCGAGTTGCCGGAGCGGAAGACCGCGTCCTCCTTGCTGAAGGTTCGCGTTCCGTCCGGATTGAACGGGGCGGGCTCGACCACCTGTCGAGCTTCGGCCGCATCTTCCGGTGTCGGGATCAACTTGCCCCGAAAAGCTCCCCCGGTCACCGTCATCACGGCGGCCTCGAAGCCGCCGGCGTAGAGGCCTTTCTTGAACGCTTGACGCATGTTCCTCGTGCGGTAGAGGTCACGACCGATGAAGCTCTCCCGCACCCTCCGGTCGTAGACGGCCAGAGATTCGGCCGTGCTCTCCTCACCCTTCAGGGACTCGAACGCCGCCCGGGCCGCGAGCATTCCCGACAGCACCGCGTAGTGGATGCCCTTCAGGGCGGGCACGTTCACCAAGCCGGCGGCATCGCCGACGATCAGAGCACCCTCTCCGTAGAGCCGCTTCGGAAGGGCGTAGTAGCCGCCCTCCGGGATCGTCTTGGCACCCCATTCGGCGAGCTCTCCCCCGGCCAGGAATTCGTCGAAGAGAGGGTGCCTCTTGAGCCGCTGGAGAAGCTCGTGTGCGTCCAGCGAGTGCTGGGGGTAATCCAGCCCCACCACCAGCCCGATCGACACGAGGTCTCCCCCCATCGGGTACATCCAGCTCCCGCCGAAGACATCCGGGGGCAGAGGCCAGCCCATCGTGTGAATCACCGCCTCCGGCTGTCGCGGGGTCTCCCACAGCTCCTTCACGCCGAGGGCGAAGATCTGAGGGTTCTCCGCCCCGATCTCCTGCCAGTCAAGGTAGGCCTGAGTGAGCGGACCTCGCGTGCCCTCCGCCAGGATCGTGATACGAGCCGTCAGATCGGTGG
>JBDHIM010000008.1:0-44795 GCA_039587445.1 Gemmatimonadota bacterium | reverse complement strand
GCGGCAGTCGCCGGACGCGATCCGAAGGAGTACCTGCTCGAGCTCATCGGGCCGCGGAGAATCATCGACATTTGGGAGGGAGAGGAGAACGCCTACGGCGTTGACAAGAGCCTCCTGCCGTATGACACGGGCCGCCTGAGCCGAGTGGTCGAGGTCGTGGCAGGCGAGGCCGGCTGGGGACGCCCACAGCCCGGCGGCCGTGGGCTCGGGATCGCCGCGCACTACTGCTTCGTCACCTACGTCGGAACGGTCGCCGAGGTCTCCGTCACGGACGGAGTGGTGACGGTGCACCGGATCGACACGGCGGTGGACTGTGGGCTGGTAGTCAATCCCGATCGGGTTCGGGCTCAGCTGGAAGGTGCCGTCGTGTTCGGCCTCGGCCTCGCGCTGCACGGCGACATCACGATGAAGAACGGACGGGTGGAGCAGGGCAACTTCGACGACTACCCGATTCTCCGACTTCGCGAGGTCCCGGAGATCCACGTCCACATCGTCGAGAGCGACGAGCCTCCGACCGGCGTCGGAGAGCCGGGCGTCCCGCCCGTGGCGCCCGCCGTCGCCAACGCGGTGTTCGCGGCGACCGGTCAAAGGATCAGGGAGTTGCCTATCGATCTGACGGCTACGTAGCGAGACGCTCCTCCCGAGGCGCTACTTGCCGTTGCTAGTTGCCTTCGGGTGGCTCGGGCGGCTGCTCGGGCGGTTGCTCGCTTCCTTCCGGTTGAGGGCGTTCTTCCGGGCGGTGACGTGGCCTCTCGCCTCGTCCTCCCGGCCTCCGGCCCGGCCCGGGTGGACCGAAGCCTGGTTCGCCCGGCGGTCGACCAGGGGGACCGCGCCGGAACCGCTTCGCTGCCTCATCGAGTCGCGCGCGTTGATCCTCATCCAGGAGCGGCTCCAGTTCTTCCCGCATCTCCTCCAGGCTGCTGCGGATCTCCTCCCGGGCGCCCTCCATGGTTTCGCGGTTCCGATCCGCGGCTGCCGACAACACCGCCTGTATCGCCTCTCTTTGCTCCTCGTCCCTGGGTTCGATCAGTCGCTCGAGCTGCATCGCGAACCCCCGCTCCCGCATCTCGGCGACCCGCGACGCGCGTCTCTGCCCGATCGCACCCATGGCCAGGACGCCGATCAGACCGCCCAACAGGAACGTGACGAGGAGGATTACCGCCGATTTGGTCTCGATTCGCATAGTCATGGGTTCACCGTCAGTCGTTGCCGCCCGGGGAGAAGCTCTGATCCAACGCGTACGCCGTCTCGACCGTCAGTGGCTCGAGACCGAGGGCCGCTTCGAGCAGTGATTGGCCGGAGGAGGTGCCCAGCCCCAGCAGGCTATACGCGCTCAAAGCCACCAGAACCGCCGCGGCGATGGGAACCAGCCGTAGGAACTGACGCCCCAGGGCGCTCGAGAGCTCGATAATCGGAGCCTCGGTCTCCGCCCGTATCTTTTCCATGACACGGTGCGAGAAGCCGGGCTCGAATCGTCGATCCTCCGCATCCCGGATGATCGGGCCGAGCGCATCTGCGAGATCTCGGTCTTCCATCATGCTTCCATTAACGGCTGCAGGTGCGGCTGCAGCTTCTTGAGGGCTCGCGAGAGCCGGGAGAGCACCGTGCCTTCCGGCACACCGAGGATTTCCGCGGTCTCACGTGTCGAATAGCCGTCGATCAGCCTCAGCGTGACCACTGCTTTCTGCTTCGGTGCGAGCCGGTCGATAGCGCTCCTGACCGTCTCGCGTACCTCCCGGCTCTCGGCTCGATCCTCCTGACCCGCCCCGGGATCCCGCTCGATCGTATCCATCAAATCGCTCTCCACGTGGAGGGAGAGGAACCTTTTCCGCCTCTTGAGGGCGTTGAGAGACAAGTTGATGGCAATTCGTGTAAGATACGTTTTCAATGACGCTTCCTCCCGAAATCGGGTCAGCGCCGCATAGAACCTGATGAAGGTCTCCTGTCCGACGTCCTCCGCCTCCGCGCCCGGACCGAGCATACCGATGACGGTGGCCGCCACCACGTTCTCGTAGCGTTCGACGAGCGTGCGAAACGCGGCGTGATCCCCGCCACGGGCACGCTCCAGGAGGTCCGCGTCCGGAATGCGATCGTTCATCATCGAGCAATGTGCGGGCGCTGACCGTCGCCTGCACGCGCGCCATCTTCATGCGTGCTCAGCCTTCCGAGGGTGGGGGGCCACGACGTCCGCCACGTCCCTCCTTCCTGAACCGTTGCCGCATCTCCTCACGCTGCTCGAGATACGTCTTCATCTGCTCCTCGGTCAGGACCGCCCCGATATCCTCGTCCATCTCGAGCCGGAATGCGCTCATCTGCTCTCGCATCGCCTGGCGCGCTGCGCTGTGGCTCTCAAACAGCTCGCTGCGCTTCTGATCGTGAGCCGCGAAGATCGGCCCCAGCGCCGCAACCTGATCAGCGGTGAGCTCGAGACTCGCCTTCAACGTCTCCATTCGCGCTTCCGGGTCCATGCCTCGCTGGCGCTTGCCCTGCTGCGCTTCAGCCGGCGCCGCGACGATCGCGATCGACGCCAGGCCGATCAGGCCGCTGAGCCAGATCCTGCTTCTGCCCGATCGCGGCAGCCCGATTGTCCTTGTCCCGTTCCTCATCGTCCTCACTCCGTGTTCTCGCATGGTCTGGGTAGTGCTTTCGAGCGCTCGACACATTCGTGCCGCGCCTTCAACCCTTCGACACTCGCAGGCAGTGGATCATTCCAGCCATCGGCGGTACCCGAGGCGCAAACCGCGGGTGACGAGTCGTGGAGCGCGCACGTCTAACTGATGGAAGACGAGGTCGAGCGGGGATCGAGCGCGGAGAGGGAAGGGTGTATGCGAGGCTGCGATACGGAATCGTTCTTGTCCTGGCGGCCGGCGTCTTCGCCGCCTGTGCTCCCAAGCACCAACGTCTGACCGTGGAGACGCTGCCTCGCGGCGCGGAGGTCTATCTTCAGCGCAGTGGCGAGGTCGAAGTGGCGGCCTCGGTCGCGGGCTACCACGGATCCTTCGATGCCGCGTCGTTTGACGAAGGCTTCTACTCGCTCGGGAACACGCCGGTGGACTACGAGTTTCTCCTCGAGGATCCGGAGGCGGTCGTCGCCGGCGGGCCGGCGTACGGAGAGGTGACGCGGCGCTACACCGAGGGTCGGATCAGGGTGGTGATGGATGGTTATCGGACGGTGGAGCGCGTCGTTCGCTTCACGGGCGACCACATCGACCTGGAGCTGGACCTCTTGTCGGCCGAGGAGCAGTGATGGGGCGGCGCGCCGAGGCTCGCTAGCGCCGCGCCTGGCCGCGTCTGTCTCCTAGCTCTGGAAGTTGTCCAGCAACAGCTCCGCGTGCCCGGCGGGCTTCACCTTCGCGTACACTTTCTCCACCCGGCCGTCCGGTCCGATGATGAAGGTGCTTCGCAGAATCCCCTCGTACTCCCGGCCGTACATCTTCTTCTTTCCCCATGCGCCGTAAGCGGTGGCGACGGCGTGGTCCGGGTCCGCGAGGAGGGGAAAACTGAGCTCGTACTTGTCACGAAACCTCTTATGCGAAGCGACGCTATCGGGGCTGACGCCAAAGACCGTCGCATCCCGAGCCTCGAATTCCGGCAGGTGATCCCTGAAGCCGCACGCCTGCTTCGTGCAGCCGGACGTGTCGTCTTTCGGGTAGAAGTAGAGGACGACCCGTCGCCCCCGGTTATCGGCGAGGCGGACCGTTTGGTCGGACTCCGCCTTCAGCTCGAAATCCGGCGCCATCTCTCCGACCTTGATCATGGTTGCCGCTCCTGGAGTGTCGTTGAAGTGGCCGGACTCCACTCGGCGAGATTCGGCTCAGCCAGAACTCGACTCAGTAGTAGACCATGCCGCCATCGACGTTGATGGCCTGCGCGGTGATGGCGCTTCCCTCATCGGAGGCCAGGAAGAGGGCCGCGGCAGCGATTTCGTCCACCGTCTGCGCCCGGCCCTGCAGTACGCTCTCCAGGAATCCCTCCCGTTGGGCCTCCTCGTCCAGGCCCAACCTCTCCCCGATCGCCCGCCCCAGCTCCTGTGACATACGGGTTTCCGTTACGGGTCCTGGGCAAATTGCGTTGACACGGACGCCGCGTCTCGCCGCCTCGGCCGCGATAGTACGGGTCAGGCCGATGATCCCGGCCTTCGAGGTGCCGTAGGCGCCGTTCCACGGGAAGGCGAGCTTCGCGCCGATGCTCGCGATGTTCAGGATGACACCCGCGCCGCGCTCGTACATTTCGGGAAGAACGAGGCGGCTCAGCAGGAACGGTCCGCGCAGGTTGATCGCGATCACCTCGTCGAACTCCGCCGGGGTGATCTCCTCCGCCGGCCGGACGGGGCCGAAGATGCCGGCGTTGTTGACGAGAATGTCGACGGCGCCGAACCGGTCGCGGGTTTCTCCGACCACCCGCTCGCACTCGGTTTCTCGGCTGACATCGGCGGTCACCGTCGCCGCCCTGCCGCCGCTCTCGGTGATCTCCGAGGCGGCTTCTTCAAGTTCGGCGGCCGTCCGCGACGTGAGAAGGACCGCCGCGCCCTCCGCCGCGAACCGGCGTGCTATGCCTCGGCCGATTCCACGGCCTGCTCCCGTGACGATGGCCACTCGACCGGTCAGTCTCATCAAGCCTCGCTCTCAGATGGAGAACCCGAGCGCCTCCTGCAGCCGCTTCCTCCCCGCGCGGCTCGCTGCCCGCTCCGCGCCATCCGAGAGAAGGACCAGGCAGTGGCCTTCCTGATCGTATTTGATCTCTCGTACGGAATCCACCCGCACGATGGTGGAGCGGTGCACGCGGACAAAGGAGTGCGGATCCAGCTGCTGCTCGATCCTGGCCATGGTCTCGCGGGTCAGGTGCGAGCCATCAGCGGTGTGCAGACGCACGTAATCGCGGGCCGCCTCCGCCCATAAGAGGTCCTCCACGGCGATCAGCGTGATTCGACCGTTGGATCGCTTGACCGCGAAACGACGCAGGCCCGGCGCGGATCCGGCCGAGTTCTCGCCATTGGCGGGCGATGAGGAGCCCTCCGGTCCTGGCTCCCGTCCCAGGAGGGCCGGCAGGCGCGCGGCGTCCAGCAGGACGAGGTCGGGATCCAGCTCACGGACGGCGTCGAGCAGATCCTCTCGACCCTCGCACTCGCCCACCACTACGAAGTCGGGCAGTCTCCGAATGAGAAGACGCAGACTCTGCCGGTCGGCAGGCTCGTCCGCAACGATCAAGGCCTTGATAGTCTCCATCCCCAACACCCCCCCACCCGTTTCACAGCACCGGCCTTCCATTCATACAACCCGTCAGTCGGCGTCGATGTGACACTCTTCGGGCCCGGCTGGCGGCGAGAAGGTTCGCTCATCGCGCGATAGCTGATGCTTCGTCTCGATCGAGCGTGAGTTCGTCGACTGGGCTGTGAGGAAGCGCGGAGGCCACTCGTTTCCGAGTTGGCGTGACTACGCGCCGCGAGCAACGCGCGGACATGTGCGAGGGGCCGCGGAGGGGAATGGGGTTGTCCGATGCAGAGGTCCAACGACCGACTATCTCGTAGGAACAGGCCGGTGCTCAGAGTACCGCGCCCCGCGCGTCACCCTTCTCCCTCTCTCCTTCCGGCCCGACAGCCCAAGGCAGGCATGATCTGATGAGGCAGGTGGCCGGGACGCGACTCCCTCCTGTGGCAAGGAGTCCCCGCTAGGGGACCTGGGGAAACCGCGGTGAGGCCGCGAGGCCCACCCGACCCATCACGTTCCGGTCACCTCCACAAGGCATCGATCCGGCGGTCGCGGCATGGAGCGGCCGTCTCGTCCAGGAACCAAAAGGAGGCTCAACCATGTGGCCTAACGTGTCAGGCGCTCCACCGACAACGACTCGGACCGTGTCGCTCGCACGAGCACTCGCGACGCTGGTTCTGCTTCTCGTCGCGGCTGACTCCGGTCTCGCCCAGGAGGGTGCCATCTCCGGCGCCGTCACGGCCGTGACCGGGGAGACCGTCTCGGGAGCTCAGGTGTTCATTCCAGGCACCTCGTTCGGGACGTTCACCGACGAGGTCGGTCGATACAGACTGACGGGCGTTCCCGCCGGCGAGCATATCGTAAGGGTCGCCTCGATCGGTTATCAGGGGACGGAGCAGCGGGCGACGGTTTCTCCCGGCGAGGTAGCGACGTTGGATTTCGTCTTGGAGATCTCGGCCGTGGCCATGGATCAACTGGTCGCCACGATCACGGGAGAGCGGCGCAGGCGAGAGCTCTCGGCCGACATCTCGACGATCGATGCGACGACGGTCGTCGACAACACGCGCACGAGCGACATCACGCAGGTCCTGAAAGGGCAGGCAACCGGTGTAACCGTGCGCCAGTCCTCGGGGACGGTCGGAACCGGCTCTGACGTGCGCATCCGCGGTACCGGCTCGATCAGCCTGAGCAAGCAGCCGCTGTACGTGATCGACGGGGCGATCGTCGAGGCCAATAACAGAGCCGATTCGGATATTATCGATGAGGATGGGGGCGACTTCTTCATCGGGGGTCAGCAGTTCACCCGCCTGCAGGATCTCAACCCCGACGAGATCGAGTCGGTCGAGGTCATCAAGGGCCCGGCGGCCTCGGCACTCTGGGGCGCCCGAGGGAACGCCGGCGTGGTCGTGATTACCACCAAAAAGGGTTCGGCCGGCGACGCGAGGTGGAACGTGCGGGCTGATCTGGGGGCGAACATCCAGAGGAACCAGTTCCAGCCGGATGTCCTATCGTCGCCGGGCGATTTCATCCCCGAGCCCGGTGATGTGGTGACCTCCGCGGTGAACATGGCGCGGGTGTTCGGTCTGAGAGACACGATCTACACGCAGAACTTGATGGATGAGTTCAATCCCACCGAGAACGGTCTCGTGCAGAACTACAACGGCAACGTCTCCGGCGGCGCCGGAATCTGGAATTACTTCGGCTCGGTGCAATATGGGAACCAGAAGGGGACGTTCCCGAACAACTCGCAGGAGAAGTACAACTTCCGGGCGAATTTCGGCGTGGACCCGAGCAGCAAGGTGAACCTCTCGTTCTCGAACGGTTTCTCGAGCAACGAGACAATCCTGCCCGACAACGACAACAACGGGTCGGGCTTCATAGGTGTGGCGACCATCAACGTCGGAGCGGCGTTCGCACCTCTCGTCCGAGACGATCCGGTAACGGGCGAGACGGTCACGACCTGCCCGCTCGCCTATGAGCTGTCGCTGGCGACCGGTGCACCCACCTCCGACTTCGCGAGCAACTGCTCGATCGACGATCCCAGCGGTCGGTTCCTCGCCGGTCGGACGTTCGACAAGATCGAAAGCCGCTTCAATGCGCAGAGCATCGAACGCTACACCGGTTCCGGCAACGCGACCTGGAACCCGATCGACCGCTGGACGAACCGGTTCACCCTCGGCTACGACCTGGTCAGCGCGCGGACGAACCTCACGGTTCCGGTAGATCCGGATCAGCCGTTCAGCACGTCGTCGCTGGGCAACATCTTCAAGGTGCCGAGCCAGAGCCGGAACCTCACGCTGCAGGGGACGACCGCCTACGTGCTGCCGCTCGCGAGCAGCCTGGACTTCGAGTTCACCGGCGGAGTCCAGTGGTTCCGGAACACGACCCAGGAGGAATCGGTCTCCGGACAGACCTTCCCGGCGACCGGCCCATCGGTGACCAACTCGGTGATCAACTCGGCCGCCGACTCGTTCGACGAGCAGAAGTCACTCGGTTTCTTCGCCCAGGGTCAGTTCCAATGGAATAACCGCCTGTTCGTGAACGGAGCCGTTCGCTGGGACAACAACAGCGCCCAGGGCGAGAATCTCGGCGTGCAGACGTATCCGAAGTTCGGCGCCTCGTTCGTGGCGCTCGAGGGCAACGGCGTCTTCAACTCGTTGAAGCTGCGAGGAGCGTGGGGTCGGTCCGGCACACTGCCGGGAACGAACTCGGCGATCGCGCTCGTGCAGACCACACAGGTGGCCCTGGAGGGCACGGATCAGCTGGGGATCTCGCCGCTTCGCCCCGGCAACAGCCTGCTCTCACCGGAGGTGGGAGAGGAATTCGAAGCGGGCTTCGATCTGGCCATGCTGTCCGACAGACTAGGACTCACCTTCACCTTCTATGACCAGAAGACCGAAAACACCGTTGTTCTGAGGAACCTGCCTCCTTCGGAGGGCTTCCCGAACGCTCAGTTCACGAACATCGGGCAGATCGACAACCGAGGCTTCGAGATCGCGCTGGACGCGCTGGCGTTCGCCGAGGAGAACTTCACCTGGGATTTCCGGGTCCTCGCCACGAACAACAGCAACGAGATCGCCGAGCTCGTGGATCCGATCACCCCTCCGGGCACCCTGGGCGGAGACGTCCAGCGACACCAGGAAGGGCTGCCGTTCGGGTCGTACGTGAGCCAGCTTTACGAGATCGGAGACGATGGTGCTGCCAGCGTCATCGCATGCAGCGACACGCCGGGCACCTGGGGACCCAGCGACACACCGGGGGCCAAGGAAAACTTCTGCGATCCTCTCGACAACGCTCGCTTCATCGGCGATCCGACACCGCGCTGGGAGGGCTCGCTGCAAACGACGATACAGCTGTTCAAATACGTACAGCTATACGCGTTGTTCGATTTCCAGGCCGGCCATCACCTGTTCGAGGGAACGACCCAGTTCATGTGCGGCTTCGCGGGCGGGATCTGCACCGAGTCGTTCCAGACCGGAGCGGATGGCGAGCTCACGGACCGCGCCAAGATCGCGCAGGCGGCTGGCGCGGCAGACGACGAAGGTCCGTGGGTCTTCGGCGCCGACTGGGGGAAATGGCGCACCGCACAGCTCCGATTCGACATGCCTCCCGGCGTGACACGGTTCCTGAAGGTGAACGGGCTACAGATCCAGCTGATCGGAGAGAACCTGGCCACGTGGACCGACTATCGGGGCGTGGATCCCGAGGTCAGCAACGACGGCCAGAACGAGAACTCCAGGGCGGAGTTCCTGACGAACCCGCCGTTCAGACGGTTTGTCGGTTCGATCAACATCTTCTTCTGAGCTGAACCGAGATCAGGGCTGCGGGTCCCTAATCGACCGGGGCCCGCGGTCCATCGACGGGGAACCCAGGTGATCCACATAGGAGCAGACGAGAGATGACTAATAGACTTGGTTGGATCAGATGGCCGTGGACCGGCGCCGTGGCTGGCGTGGCAGCTTTGGCTCTGGCGTTGAGCTCGTGCAGCCTCGACGTCTTCGATCCCGACGTGGTAAGCCCGGACGATGTCTCGGACCCGGCTTCCTTGCCAATCGCCGTCACCGGCGCCATTGGAGACCTTCAGTTCGCTCTCGACGACTACGCGCTCTACTCGGGGCTGTTCACGGACGAGTTCCTTCTCGCCGGGACCTTCCCGACGCGCCAAGAGGTCGACGAACGACGCATCAACTTCACGAACACGACACTCAACACCGAGCTGTACGAGCTGATGCACAGCTCTCGTTTTTCGGCCGACAACCTCGTGGCCAGCGCCCAATCGCTCGTCGGAAACGAGGAAGCCGACCAGGATCTGGTTCAGTTCGCGATCGCCAATGGACAGTACGCGGGCGCCTTCATTCGGATGCTGTTCGCCGAGATGTACTGCGAGAGCATCTTTGGCGGAAACAACGAGGAGGATCCCAGTTTCGAGACGGCGCCCGTCGATCCCGTCTCCCGCATGCAGGAGGCCGTTACCCTCTTCCAGGCCACCCGGGCCAGCGCTACGGCGAACGGGCTGGCGAACCTCGCCCAGGCGGCGCTCGTCGGAGAGGCGAGGGCCCAGATGTTCCTGGGAAACTACTCCGCGGCAGCCACGGCAGCGGCCACGGTTGACGCCGGCTTGGTGTACATCTCGGAGTACTCATCTAATACGATCGCCCAGTACAACGAGGTTTACAACTTCACATACGCGGACGGCAACCAGGTTCTGCGATGGACCGTGGGAGACGGCACGCTGTCGAGCCGCTTCAACGAGGCGTGGCCCTTCTTCGATGAGTGGGTCGCGCTGAGCCTGATCGAGCCGAACCCGGATCCGGTCACCTTCACGTCGTTCGATTCCTCGATTCCGGTCAAGCTGCAGATGATCTACCCGCCTCCGGGGCCGCTAGGAGGTCCCCAGAGTCCGCCGACCGCCCAAGGGCAGGGCTCGCCGATATCTCTCGCCACCGGCTTCGAGGCGGATATCATGGAGGCCGAAGCGGCGTACCGGGCAGGAGCACTCGAGCTTGCCGCCGCGCTCATCAACTCGCGTCTCACGACCGGCGACAATCCGCATGGGAGGGCTTTTGAGCCCGTCGCCTTCACGGGCGACTTCGCATCGGACATCGCGGAGATCGGGCGCGCCTATGCCGCGGGCACATGGCTGACAGGCCACAGGCTAGGTTTCATGCGCCGCGTCATCCGAAACGATGGGGTAGACCTGTATCCGCAGGGCAAGCCCGGCTCGGACACGGCGTTTCCGATGACCAAGCAGGAGGTCGACAACAACGGCAACATCAGCACGGCCTGTTCGAACGGCGGTCCGCCCTGGAACTGAGCCAAGAGCTGAGTCCGACAGGAAAACCAGTACCACCCAAGGGCCCGGCCCCGCTGCCGGGCCCTTTTGTCAGTCCTCCTTGGGATACTCGACGTCGAGCGGAAGCTTGACACGGTAGATCAGCTGCAGGAGGTCGTGCCGTCCCGGTGGGAACTCGGTTTCCACCGTGCCATCCGGATAGGTGAGTGTCAGCGGCTGGACCTTGAAGGGTCCCTTCTTCGCGGTGGCATACGTGACGACCAGGCCGTCCTCGGCGATCGCGATCCGGTTCTGCTTGGCGCTGCCGTCGCCGACGATGGAGAAGAGCGTTCCCAGCGCTCCGCCCAACGGACGCGCCTGCACCCCCTCGATCTCGTCCTGGACGATGAAGTTGCCGTAGTCGAGCAGCCAGTAGCTGATCCGCTGACGGTTCGTGATGCGCAGGTTCGGGCTCGTGGTGGTGTCGGTGAACGTGTACCGATCCGGTACCTCGGGATCGTCGGGCCAGCCGACCTTTACCCGGACCACGTGCTCCGGCTCGAATCCCTCCTTGACCTCGATCGTTGTCCGGGCCGGGTGGAAGTCGATGATCCGGTCCTGCCCGTATTCGTGGGCGAGTGCCATGTACTCCGGCACATCCTGGCGCTCGAGCCCCATGACCGACCGGTAGGCCTCATACCAGTCGACGTGGTGAAGCAGCAGCGGCGGTCCCTCCGCATCATCCGCCTTGGCAGCGCCAACGATCGCCAGGATAACGGCGGTCTCGAAGCGTGAGGAGTTTGTCGAGGCGAGGAGGTTGTATCCCAGGCCGGCCTGTTCGGCCATCGCCGTCTCGATCATCTCCCGACTCGCTCGACGGACGGCCTCATCCGCGGTCTGCGCCCGGACATCGTTGGCGATCTGCCCGTTGAGGACCGGTGCCCGAGTCCCGAACGCGGACGCGAGCAAGAGGCCCATGCCGGCCAGCCCTCGCAGCGCGGTCTTCATCGGAGAGTGCGCAATCACTGCTTCTGACATCTCGTCACTTTCCCCTGACCTGCTTCTGCCCGCCTCCATCTACTCCAGTGCACGCGCATCGATCGCCAGCAACGAGCGCAGCAATACATCGGCTCCGTTCGCCATGTCATCCCTCGTTGTGAACTCCCGCGGCGAGTGGCTGATGCCGTCTCGGCTCGGGACGAAGAGCATGCCGGTCGGCGCGATTCTGGCCATGTCCTGCGCATCGTGTCCGGCGCCACTGGGCATCGACACCCAGCTCAGGTCCAACGCGTCGGCGGCGTCCGAGATCACGCCGCGCACCGCTTCGTTCATGGTCGCCGGTATGGAGCTCACATCCAGGAGCGTGAACGTGAACGTCGTTCCGGTCTCGTCGGCGATCGAGGCCGCGCGTGCCTCGATGCGCTCGAACAGCGACCAGATCACCTCTCTGGACAGATCGCGGATCTCGAGGGAGGTGTGAACCAGGCCCGGGATGACGTTATGGGCGCCCGGCTCCGCGGATATCCGGCCCACGGTGCCGACCTGTCTCCCGGGCTGGGAGGTCACCACCTCGTTCACCGCCTGGATGTATCGGGCGGCCGCCAGCAGGGCATCGTTTCGGCTGCCCATGGGCGTGGTCCCGGCGTGATTCGCGGTCCCCTCGATCGTGACATCCCACCACTCGATGCCGACGATCCCTTCCACGACGCCGATGTCGACGCCGTCCTCGTCCAGGGATCCCCCCTGCTCGATGTGCAGCTCCATGAAGGCGGCGATCTGGCCGGGAGCGCGCTCGGCCTCTGCGAGACGGTCCGGGTCCCCTCCGATCGCGCGAATGCCCTCCCTCCGCGTGAGCCCGCTGTGCGTCCTCTCCGAGAGAGCCCCCTCTCCGAGCTCGCCGATCATCGCGCGGCTTCCGGTCAATCCGCCCTCCTCGTCCGGGAAGACGACCACCTCTATCGGGTGCCGCGTCTGGATGCCGTGCTCCTTGAGCACCTGCGCGCACTCGATCGCGGCTATCACGCCCACGTCGCCATCGTAGTTGCCCCCGAAGGGCACCGAGTCGATGTGAGAGCCGAACATGATCGGGGGCAGGGAGGCGTCCGTGCCCTCACGTCGGCCGATGATGTTCCCCGCGGGATCGACGCGAACCTCCAATCCCGCCTCTCGCATCAGCGACATCACGTACGCGCGGCCCTCGATATCCGCTTCGCTGAACGCCACCCGGCTCACGCCCCCCTCCGGGTTTCGTCCGAACTCGGAGAGCGAGAGAATGCGGGCCTCGATGCGGTCGGCGTCGACTCGGGGCCCATCGGACGCGCCTGCCGGCTGCGCCCGGGCGGAAGTCGCCATCGTCACCAGCGTCGCCGCATATGCGACACACACCACGCGGATCGACATTCTCATGATTATCCTCGCTGTTGGAGCGTCCGGCATGCCACCAAGCCTTTTCCACCTCGCGCCGGACGACAAGAGGGAGGCCAGGTCGATCGGCGCCTGCGATCCTCAGATGAAGAGCGAGATCGAGGCGTAGATGGTGGTGGGGACGACGCCGTACTCGGATGGAAGCAGATCTCCTGGAGTGACGTCGCCGTTCCCGACGCCGACGAAGATTCCGCCCTGGGCGGTGGCGTCCTCGCTCAGCGAGTAGCTGGCGCCCGGCGCGAACAGCGCGCTCAGATCGTTCAGGCTCCAGAGCACCAGAAGGCGGGTCGAGAACAGCGGGTGAAGATCCCACGAGCCCTGCCAGACCGTGACGTCCGCGCTCAGGACCTGCAGCTCGCCCCTCGCGTAGGGCGGTGAAAGCACGACTCGCTCGAGGTCGTCGGCGCCGGAGGCGCCAAAATCGTCGTGCTGGTATTCGAAGACGACGTACAGATCTCGACCGAGCGCGTTGAAGCGCGTGTCGACACCGGCCGTGCCGCGGAAGGCGAATCCATCCGGTTCATCCCGCAGCTGGATCTCGCCGCGAAGCGCTGCCTTGCCGACCCCCCCGGCAGCGCCGAAGCTGAGCGCCGCGCGGTCGTGCAGCACGCCAAGGTAGCCGGAGAGTTCCCAGCTCGAGACCACGCCCTTGTAACGGCCGAGCACGGACAGAGTCTCATCGAACCGGAACTTCGCCGGTCGCACAACGATCTCCGCCTCGCTGAGTGGACCCGGAAACAGGCGGACGCGGCCCGCGTCCACGCCCGCTCGATACTCTCGGAACGGGTCGGCCGGATCGAACGGCACGAACGGGTCGGCGGGGGTCAGGAAGAGCGTCGTGGCCCACGAGATCGTCTGGCGCCCCACGGTCGCGCTCAGAAGATCACCCGCAGCCGCGGTCACGCTGAGCCGATCGAAGCGGTGGGTCCAGCGGAGGTTCTCATCTTCCTCGATCACCCACTGCAGGTCCAGCCATTCGCCGCCACCGGGCGCTATCGCTCCCGGAACGCCGACTCCCATGCCGCCTTCCGCCGTTGCGCGCCAGGAGATGAAGTGCTCGTACGCTGCATCGAACGCCACCGGACCGAGGCGCGGATCGGCCATGAAACGCAGGCGTTGCGAGTTACCGAAGCCACCCTCGCTGAAGGCGCTGGCGTCGCTCCAAAGGGGTACGGTCAGGTAGTAGCCGCTCAGCCAGGGTAGGGGGATCTGCGCGCGAGCGGGCGACCCGAAAAGCAGAAGGGCGGGAGCCAGGGCCGCGAGAGCTCGCGTTCGAATCACGAATCGTCGGAGTCGATCTGGCCGTCGACGAGGCGGATCAATCGGCGCGCCCTCTCCATGACCTGCGGATCGTGGGTCGCGAACACGAAGGTGGTGTGGGTCTCGCGGTTCAGCTCCTCCATCATTTCCAGCAGGGAGGCGCTCGTGGCGGAATCCAGGTTCGCCGTGGGCTCGTCGGCCAAGACAAGGGCGGGCCGTGACGCCACCGCACGGATGATCGCGACCCGCTGTTGCTGTCCGCCCGAGAGCTTCCCGGGACGTCGATCCTCGAGGCCAGTGAGTCCAGTGCGTTCGAACAGCTCGTGCACGCGCCTCCTCCGCTCGGCTTCCTCCATGCCCAGCATCAACAGCGGTAGCTCGGCGTTCTCGAACGCCGTCAGCACCGGCAGAAGGTTGTACGCCTGAAAAACGAACCCCACCTGCTGCAGCCGCATGTGCGCCAGCGCTCGGCCCGACATGCCGGCCACGTCGTGCCCGGCCACCCATACGTGCCCTCGACTGGGCCTCGTCAGCCCTCCGATCAGGTTGAGGAGCGTGGTTTTGCCGGAGCCGGACGGCCCGGCCATCGCCACGAAGTCGCCACGCGCGATCGTAAGCGTCACGCCCCGCACGGCCTGGACCTCCTCGGGACCCTGCAGGAAGATCTTCCACACCTCGTCCGTACGGACGGCGGCCTGGTTCGTGAGCGTCTCCGCCGCGCTCGTCACACTTTGCGTCTCGGTCATCGCTCGAACTTCATCGCCTCGGCCACGTCTATCCGCGTGGCCCGGTACGCCGGGTAGAGGGACGCCAAGGTCCCCACGAACAGGATGAACAGGAGACCCTGGATCACCCTCGCGGCCCTGAATAGGGGGACGATCACGGGATCGAGGACGACACCGGAAAAGGTCCAATCCTCCTGCCACGTGAATGAGATATCCAGCCCATCCCGCCAGAAGAACCAGGTCACGAACAGACCCAGGCCGATCCCCAGAAGGCCGCTCAACACCGTGAGAACCACGCCCTCCGCCATGACGAGGGTGCCCGTCTGGCCCGGAGTGAATCCAAGCGCCTGAAGGACGCCGAACTCCCGGTGTCGGTACAAGACGGACATCAGGATGGTGTTCACGATCGCCAGGGCGATGATCCCGAAGGTGATGCCCTGAAACATGTAGTTGCCGAGATCGTCCACCTTGACGACCGCGTCCAGCTCGGGCATGGCCTCCTGCCAGGTGAGAACCGCCAGGTCGCCGGCGGCAATCGGCGCTGCCAGCTCAGCTTTCAGACGGCGTGCGGTGCCCTTCACGGCCCGGCTTCTGTCCACCAGGACCGCCACGGTCGTTACGGCTCCCTCCGCCCTCAGCCATGCCCCAGCCGTCTGGAGGGGTATGTGAACGATCCTCTGATCGACCTCCGGGATCCCCGTGCCGAAGATGCCGACCACCCTCACCAGTTGGCCGGAGATCTCGCCCTCCGCGTCCTGGGCCGTCAGCACCATTCTCGAGCCCAGTCGGAGCTCCAGACCCTCCGCCAGCTCGGCGCCGACGTAGGCGGCCAGCCGGTCGTCGGGCTCCAGATAACGTCCCTCCATCACTCGCTCGTCCAGCGTCGAGAAGCGGGCCTCCGCGACCGGATCCACGCCGACGACTTCAACGGGTCGGGCGCCTGTCGGAGAGCTGGCCAGTCCGCCGCTCGTCAGCTTCGGCACGACTTCCACAACGGCCTCGACGATCCCGGGGCGACGCAGGCCCTGGTGGACCGCCGCTAGGCTCGCGGCGGTCAATCGGTCCTCGATCTTGCGGCTGACGGCGTATGCAGGGGCCTGAATCGCGATGTGACCGCTCCCCATGCGCACTCCGGACTCGATCCAATCTTCGTGGGTCCCATCTCCGAGAGAGACCGAGAAGATCAGCAACCCGCCCCCGATGACCATGGCGGCCGCCGTCAGGAGACTGCGGCGAGCCTGCCTCCGCAGGTTGCGAAAGGCCAGCCTCACCATCAGTCGAGCCCGTTCCATCAGTCGCCCGACAAGGTGTCAGCGGGAAGAAGCCGCGCGGCCCGCGCCGCCGGAACCAACGCCGCCAGCAAGGCGGTGAAAAGGAGCGCCAGGCCCGCCCATAGCGCGGTGGCCACGTCGTACTCCACTCGAAGAACCGGTCTGATGAGAGCCCCGAACATCGTGAAATCCCCGTAGAGCCACCCGAGATCGGGCGGCGCGTTATGCCACCACAGCAGAACCGGCAGTGTGATGAGCACGCCGAAGACGAGGCTGATGGCTCCCAGGGCCAGGCCCTCGTAGAGCACCGTTCTCAGGACAGCACCGGGCGTGGCCCCGATTGCCATGATCACCGCGAATTCCCTCCGGCGCTCGAACGTCCCGAGGAGCATCGTGTTTGCCACCCCGAAGATCGCGATCGCGAAGACGATGACGATGACCACGAAGCCCCACGATTTCGCCAGCTGCGCATAGTCCATCATCTCGGGTCGCAGCTCGGTCCACGGCTGGACGACAGCCTGTGTCGAGACCGTCGAAACGGGCCCGGCGAGCCTCTGCGCCGCGTCGGGAGCCAGCCAGGGATCCACCGTGGCCGCCGCTATCTCGTGCACGCGATCGGGCGCCAGAGCTGCCAGGGCCTGAAGCTGGTTGATCGGGAGCATCGCGAATTGGGCATCCAGCTCGGCCATCCCGCTGCGGAATATCCCCGAGACGACGAAGAGGTCGTTGCCGAGCGATCCATCGGCGGCCGGCGCCACGAGGATCACTTCCTCGCCGACATCCACCACCAGCTGGCGGGCCATTTCGGCGCCGATGAGGATCTCCTTCGTCCCCCTGACGGGGGGCCGCCCCCGCACGACGCCGCGGAAGATCCGGCTCACTCCGGGCTCGAGCTCGGGATCCACGCCGACCAGCATCGCAGCGGTCGTCGATTCGCCGGAACTCACGAGGCCGCCGGCGTAAACCCGAGGCGCCGCAGCTTCGATCGCCGGATCCGCTCCGAGCGCCCGGACCAGGGCTTCTACATCGGCGCCGTCGCGGCCTCCGATGGTCTCGTAGATGCTCCGCTGCGGGAGATAATCTGCCTCGTGAACCTGGACCTGGCCCATCAGGAAGCCGGTACCGTTCTCGATCATCTCGGCCGTCATGCCTGCCATCAGACCGTTCATGAGAACGATCGCGAAGTAGCCGAAGGCGAGACCCGCGGCGGTGATGACGGTTCGCCATCGGTTGCGGCCGAGATTTCTCCAGCCGACGCGCGGCCAGGGTTCCATCGGCACGTCAGTCGCCTCCCGACTGAAGGGCACGGAGGGAGAAGAAGCCCTCGTCGATCTCGATGTCGAAATCCAGATCCGAGTATCTGATCAACGTTTTCTCGTCCGGCTTGTCGTGCGGCACCATCACCATCAAGGCCGGTACCAGCCTCCCTCCCATCTCCCGGTACTGGCTATACTGGAGCGTCCTGACGAGCTCTCCGTCTTCGTCGTAGTAGCGCGCCCAGGTGGGCATGAGGTCGTCCTTCCGCACCTCGAAGTCGATGCGTCCCCAAACGACGGCGGCCTCGGGTCTGGGTGTGAGGACGAACTGCCATACCTCGGCGCCCTCCCGGAAGCCCTCGAAGCCGATCTCGATGTCGTAGTCCTCCACCAGTCGGCTCTCCTTCACGAGGTCGTCGTTCGTGAAGTGGGAGCCCATCCACGAGCCCATCATCAGCGAGGCGGGAATCTTGATCGTGCGATCCACTCTGGGCAGGTAGTTCCAGATGTCGTCGCCCGACTTCAAGGTGGCGGTTCCGGCCTCCTTGCGCGGCGCCGTGATCCGAACCAGGGAGTGTTCGGTCCCCAGCGACCACATCTCCATCGTGAGGCTGCGCTCCCAGTGCTCCGTCACGACCTCCATGGTCGCGAACCCGTGGCTCGATTCGCCGCGCAGGATCCGGTCGACCCGGTCGATGATCTCCCGCGGAGTCTCCTGTGCCTCGACCTCACCGCTCGCGACCAGTCCGCCCAAGGCTCCAACCACCAGGTAGAGCCCAAACCCTGCGCGTCCGATCCCTGTCGGCATTTGCCTTCCTCTCACGATGTCACACGCCCGGCGCCTGAGCGTGACCGACCTCCATCCAACGGACCCGGGCTCTCCGTTGTCGAACTCCTGTGAGGCGGAGTCGAGGCCACGTCAACGGGGAGAGGGGCATGATGATCCAGACGCAAACCACAATTCGAATCCTCATCGTAGCCGTCGCCGGCCTGGCGACCGTGGCGCTGGTGCGGCCCGGGCCCGCCACGCAGGCTCGTGAGGCCCAGGTCTCGGTGGCGATCCCGAACCTCGAGGCGCCATCGGATCCGGGCTCGATCGCGCCGCGTCACGAAACGGCCGCCGGCTTCGCCGTCTTCTGCGAAGATCGCCGCTGATCGACGGTCCGGGATGCCCGATTCGTCAGCCGTCGTCAGCCTTCGATCGGTGGAATCCGCAGCACCTGGCCCGGATAAATGAGGTCCGGGTTCTCGAGCATCGGGCGGTTCGCCTCGAAGATCACCGTGTACTTCATCGCGTTGCCGTAGTGGTCCAGTGAGATTCCCGAGAGAGTGTCTCCCGAAACGACCGTGTAGAAGGTCGCGGCCGGCTCGGGCGCGACGACCGTGATCTGATCATCCACTCGGGCGACTCCCTCGACGTTGCCCACCGCGAGAACCACCTTCTCTCGCTCGGCCTGCGTCTCGGTCGTGCCCGTGACCGCCGCGGTCCCGTCGTCGAACTGGATGTTCAGATTCTCGATCTCGAGCCCGAGATCACGGACGAGATGCCAGAGCGCGTTGGCCTTCGTCGACTCTTCTATGTACTCTTCGACCGCGGCTTCCTCCTTCGACTTGCCCAGCCCGATCTTTGCGCCTGCTTCCTTCACGAATTCGATGAGCCCCATTTCGCTTTTCTCCTTTGGTCGTACAGCGGGACAGAACGGGCCGCTACAGCCCGGCCCTCCACTTCATGGCCAGTCCTTTCTCGTGCCGGGCGGCGGCTCCCCGACGACCCACTTGATGGTACTCCCGGCCGGGATGCGCTCGGTCTCCTCGACGCCGTTTAGAATGGCCAGCCTGGCCTCCGAGGCCGGGGAGGGCTTTCGGCGAGAGATCTCGGCGACCGAGGACGCTCGCTCGAGGGTGTAGAGCTCGATACGCATCGGCTCGACCGAGAGTGCTGCCCGATCGGTCAGGATCGCGAACGAGCGGATGAAGCGCAGGAACGCGCCTTGGTAGTTGTTCAGCCGACCCTCGACGGTGTAGCCCATGATTCGGTACGTGAGGCCGCCGTGATCCAGGAAGGCGGCGATCCCTGCCAGCACGCCCTGCTCGGTTTGTGCCTGGAAGGACCCAATCGTGGCCGGCAGGCCGTTGATCCGCTCCTGGCCCACGCGACCGGAGCTCAGCCCGTCCTGGGAAAAGAAGGCACGGGCGGATTCCGCGTGGCTCGATCCCTCGGAGGCGAGCGTCAGCTGGACGATGGCATCCTCGCTGGGGGCCTGCCCGCCGACGACGCTGGGGAGGTTGGCCGTTTGCCAGCCAGCCGGAAAGCGTATCTGAAATCTGAGATCGGGGTGCAGGAAGAGACTCTCCGCGAAGTACCCCTGCTGGGGATCCTCTCCGTACACGAGGTCATCGATGTGGAAGAGGTACTCGTCCCTGCCGAGCTTAGCGTCGGCGAGTCCGGGGATCGTGTCAACGAGGGAGTGCAGGCGCTCGATCCGGTCCTCCGAACTGGGATGCGTCGACAGCCAGCTCGGGATCCCTCCGCCGTTCGACAGGTCGCCGATGCGGTCCAGCTTCTCGTGCATCGTGACCGATTCGCGCACGTCGTAGTCGACCCGACCGGCGTAGCGTACGCTGAGCATGTCGCTCTCGCGCTCATCATCGCGCCCGAAGCTGAGGAAAAGCACCTGCAGCCCCTGGCTCGCGAGGCCCGAGTAGCGCGCGACGTCGCGGCTCAGCATGGAGCCCACCGCAAGGCCGATTCCGGCCAGCTGAGCGCGGGAGATCTGCTCCACGCTGTGCCTGGCGGTAATGTGGCCGATCTCGTGGCCGAGCACCGCCGCCATCTCGGCTTCGGAGGAGAAATGGGCCAGGATGCCGCGCGTCACGTACACGGGGCCGCCCGGCAGCGCGAAGGCGTTGACCACGGGGTCGTCCACCACCCTGAAGCTCCAGGGCAGGTCGGGGCGCTCCGATACGGCCGCCAGGGCGAGGCCGACCCCCTCCACGTAAGCCTGGAGCTCGGCATCGTCCACCAGGGGCATCGAAGCTTCCACCTCCTGCGAGAACTGCTGTCCCATCTGGATCTCCTGGGACTCGCTCACGAGCGAGAGCATCTTTCCGCCCGTGGCTGGGTTGGTCGCACAGGAGACCACGAAGAAGGCCAGCATCAACGAGCCGGCGAGACGCGCAGCGAGAACTCGGTAGGACATTCGCCTATCCTTCAATCCGCCGAATCGTCTTCGGCGAAGATGCGACGCTGTCGAGCTTCTTGATCTTCGATCAGAACGGTACGACGATGCTGTATGGGAACGTTACGGCCGATGCAGGCCGGAGTGCCAGGGCCATGCTTGCGCCCCCGCCCGATCCTGCGCTTTTTCGCTGAACGTTAAGCCTCGAAGGCCGGAGGGCCGTCGATTCAGAACCAGCGGTTCATGGAGGAGAGTATGGTGTTGGGATTTCGGAAGACCATCCCGCTGGCGTGTGGCTGGCTGCTCCTCGGGGCTCCGCTGCCCGCGCAGACGGCGGCCGACTCGAGCGCGATACGGGCGACGGCTCTCGACTACATCGAGGGTTGGTACGAGGGCGACGCCGAGCGCGTGGAGCGTGCCCTGCACCCCGACCTGGCCAAGCGCATCGTGTTTCGTTTTCCGGACGGTGACGAGATCACGGAAACCGGCGCGAAGGCGCTGGTCAAGCAGACCAAAGCGGGAGGAGGCAGCGGCACGCCGAAAGAGGAGCGGCGAACCGACGTGAGAATCCTGGATATCTTCGAGGGAGCGGCCAGCGTGCGGGTGGACGCAACCGGTTGGATCGACTACATGCACTTGGCGGAGATGGACGATCGCTGGGTAATCATAAACGTGCTGTGGGAGGCCCGGCCCCGGTAGACCTCGGCCGGACGGACCGCCTCAGCGAAACATCTCGGGGCTGATCTCGATCGACACCTCGCTTATCCGGTCGACGGGAAGCCCCGCCAGTCGAGATGCCTTCCGAATCAACTCGGCGCTCGGGGCATCGTACTCGCAGTAGATCTTGCCTTCCGCTTCGGACACGAAGCTTCGAATCCACCTCACGTCGCTCATGTCGGTCAGCACCTGTTTGGATCGGCGCGTGACCTGCTCGAGCATCTCCATCGAGATGTTGTCGACGGTACGCTCAACCATGAAGCGTGGCATTGACTACCTCCGGACTGCAGCGGGTCCAATACGGTTGATCCGAGCCCTGGATGTCCGCCGGATGTAGAGGCTCACGGCTCTATGTCGAGGGCGCGGCAAGCTTTGCCAAGTTCGCGGTCGGCCAACTCCTCCGCAATCTCCGTCGCCGAGGCTGCAAGGCCGCGAGCAGCCGTGACCGACCCCAGCTCCGAGTTCGCTCGCGCCATCCGATAGAGCATCCATCCCATCCCGGAGCGGTCGCCCAGGTCACGCCTGATCGCGAGCGACGCCTCCAGATGTTCTACGGCAGCCTCGTACTCTCTGTTCTCGTGCTCGAGCTCGCCCAAGACCGCCAGGCTGTGCGCCTCGAGGAGACGCTCCCCGGTCATGCGGTTGACCTCGAGAGCCTCGCGGAGGTTGGCCACCGCGTCCACGGTTTGCCCCATGTCGCGTAGGGTGACGCCGAGCGAGTTGAGGATCAGACCGGCGTGCACCCAATCCTCGAGGTCCTTGTAGACGTGTAGGGCCTCTCGGTAGCACTCCAGGGCTTGCTCGTGCTCCTTCCGTCGCCAGTGGAGAATCGCGAGCGAGTTGGATAGCGACGCCACCCGCGGGAGGTCGCCCAGCGCCCGGGCCAGGGGGATCGCCTTCTGATAGAGGCGCGCCGAGTGCGCCGGGTCCTCCGATCTCGACAGTCTGGCCAAAGCCTCCAACACGGTCAGGACCCTCGCGTCATCGTGGAATCTCTCGCCGAGCACCCGAACCCGATCCCAGGCCGATACCGCCTTGGGCACCTGTCCCTCGGCTTCGTAAGCCCTGGCCGCCACCTGCCACATCGAGGCCTCCGACTCGGTATCTCTCAACTGGCGGAACGTCTCGGCGGCCTCGAGGAGGTGAGGGAGGGCCTCGGTCCATCGCTTCAGGCCGACCAGCACCTCGCCGAGCGCGCGCTGTGCCTGGGCGAACCCATCCGCAGTGCTGGCACGGCGGCTCGCCTCGACGGCCTGTCGGTAGAGCTCCAAGCTCTCCTCTATCTGCCCTTCCTGCAGCTGGATATGGGCGAGCGACATCAGGTGGTAGGAGCGGTGAACCCCGAGCATCGATCCGCCGGCATGGGATGCGGACCGATCGATGTACTCGAGCGCCTTCTCGTTCTCTCCAAGTGAGCGATAGATGTTACCGATGATGTGAAGGACGTAGCTGAGCTTTTTGTCGAGTAGCCCGGCCTCGTCCCCGTTGAAGCGCTCGCGAACCTGGACGGCCTCGACCAGGAACTCCAGGGCTTCGTCGTACCGGCCAAGACCCTTGTGCAGGTTTCCCAGGTTGGAGAGTTCGATCATCATGCCTTCGGGGTCACCCAACTCCCGGTCGATGGCCAGGGTTTGCTCCTGCAGCGAGATCGCCTCCTCGTTGCGCTCCTGGTGCCAGCGAAGGAGGCCGATGCTGCGCAGGGCGTTGCGCTCCGCCGCCCGATCAGCCAGCTGGCGCGCTACGCGGAGGGAACTGCTGAGCTCGCGCTCCGCAAGACGGAACTCGTGGGTGAGTGTGTATAGATCCCCCTGGCGTAGATAGGCCTCGGCCAGCCGCTCCGAGGCACCCCCGGGCTCCAGCAGGCGCACGAGCTCGCCGCAGATGCCTTGCTGGCGCTCCCGGCGACCGACCGTCTCGCACAGTCGTTCCTGCTTGAACAGGATCCTGAGCCGCACCTCCTCCCGCTCCTCTCGAGAGGGCAGGCGGCTCGCGGCTTCCAGCGTTTCGTCCAGTAGCTCGAGGGCATCTGCGAACTGACTGAGGTCTTCTGCCCGCTCCGCCGCCCTTTGCCCGTAGAGCACGGCCTTCCACCAAACTCCGGCAGCGGCGAAATGGGAGGCGAGGCGATCCAGGTGTTGGTCGAGGTTCTCCGGGTACCGTTCCTCGATGACCTCGGCCACTTTCTGGTGAAGCTCCTTCTGACGGTGGCGTAGGAGGCTCTCGTAAGCGACCTCTCGTACCGGGGCGTGTGTGAACCTGTAAGTGATGTTGGGGGATACCCCGACCTGCTGAATCAGTCCGAGATCCTTCAAGGAGCTCAGCGCCTCGTCGAGAGCAGGCGCGTCATCGAGCGCTCCCCGCAACACCTCCTCCGAGAACTCGCGGCCAACGACCGCCGCGTGGGTGAGGACCGAGCGCGTAGCGGGGTCGAGCGCGTCCAGGCGCGTCCGTATCACGCCCTGGACCGTATCCGGCAACTCCAGGCTGTCCAGCGCACAGGTCATGTGCACCGCACCTGCCTCGATCCGAAAGCAGCTCTCGGCGGCCAGCGTCCTGCACACCTCCTCCAGGAAAAGGGGATTCCCACCCGTTCTGGCATGAAGGTGTTCGGCGAGGGCAGGAGGGAGGCTCTCCGCACCGAGCGCGGAGCGGACGAGCTGGTCGGAGGCCTCAAAGCTCAGCGGCCCCATATTGACGGGCACGTGACAGGCGGGAGATCCCCAGCCGAGTCCCGGCTCGGGCCGGGCCGTGACCACGATGAGGAGCCGGTGCGCCGGGGCGAGCTCCGTCAGCCGTCTCAGGACTTCGCGGGAGCCTTCGCAGGAGTGCTGCCAGTTCTCCAGAAGAAGGGCCACGGGCTTCCGCTCGGCGTCTATCGTGATCAGGGCGATAAGCGCGTCCAGGATCGCCAGCTTCTTCTGCCTGCCCTCCAGGTCGGGGACCGGGTGGTCGTCCGACTCCACGCCCAGCAGGTGCAGGTAAAAGGGGACGAAGCCCTCGAGCTCGGTGGAGATCGAGAGCACCGACTCGAGGATCTCATCTGCGGTCGGGATGGAGCCTCGCTCGATGCCGAGCCGAGTACGAAGGACGTCGACGAAGGGCACGAACGAGCCCTTCACGGCGCCTTCCAAGCATCGCCCATCGAGCACGCGAAGACGCTCGGCGTCGATCTGCCGCTTGAACTCGAAAAGAAGTCGACTCTTGCCCGTCCCCGCCTCTCCGACCACGCTGACGAAGCGGCCTTCGCCACCTACCGCTGCCGAGCTTGCTTCCGTCAGCGCGGAGATCTCCTTATCCCGACCCACGAAGGCGGTGAGTCTGTCGGGGGATTCGAACGGCCTCCGTCTTCTGGCCTCTCCCAGAACCCTGTGGGGTGTGAGGTGCTCCGTTCCGCCGCGGGATCTCAGGGGTTCACCCGCCTCGGTGTCGTAGAAGGCCGCCGCCGCACGCCGGCTTTCCTCGCTGATCAGCACCTCGCCCGGCCCGGCGTGCGAGGAGAGCCGGGAGGCGGCGTCCACGGCCGATCCCGCGATCCGGTATCGACGGTCGGGAGAGGACTCCGGCTGCACGACCACGACTCCGGTGCCGATTCCCGTCCGCAATTCCAGCTGCCGAGACGGCCAGGTCTCGGCAACCCCGATGTTGAGCTCGCCGAGCGTCTTCTGGACCTCGAGGGCAGCGGAAACAGCTCGGCGAACGTCGTCCTCGTGTGCCAACGGAACGCCGAACACAGAAACCACCTGATCGCCGGAACAGCTGTTCACGACGCCTCCGGCAGCCTCCACGACCCGCGCCGCTTCCTGCCCGATCCGCTCGGTGAGCGCGTCCAGCTCCAACGGCGAGAGGCGTTCGACGAGCTCGGAGTACGCCGAGATGCAAGCAACCACGATGCAGGCCCGCCGCCGCTCGCCTCCCGGCGCGATGGACCGCTCTGCCTCCCCCGGCACTCGACTGAGGGATTCGGTGCTCGTCTGAAGCTCATGTAGCCGCTCCACCAGCTCGGCGGCCGTCGGACACCGGTCGGCCGCTTCCTTCACGAGGCAGGAGTGGACAAGGCTCTCAAGCTCGAGGGGAAGGTCCGAGCGTTGCTGACCGATGGGATCGGGCTCACGCTTCAAGATCGCGTGGAGCATTGCGACGCTATTCTCACCGGTGAAGGGACGCCTTCCCGCCAGCATCTCATACAACATCACGCCGAGCGACCAGAGGTCGGTCCGAGCCGTCACGTCCGTGCCCAGGGCCTGCTCGGGGCTCATGTACGCCACGGTGCCCATCGCCATGCCCGTTTTGGTAAGCTCCACTCCGCTCAGCTTGGCGAGCCCGAAGTCGACGATCTTCGCGATACCGTCGGTCGTGACGAGAATGTTGGCCGGCTTGATGTCCCGGTGGATCACACCGACCTCGTGAGCCTTCGCGAGGCCGCGCGCGACCTGGGCCGAGAGCTCGATCGCCTCCCCGACGTCGAGCGGACGCCGCTCGATCTTCTCGCGAAGAGTCTCGCCCTCGTAGCAGGGCATAGAGATATACAGCCGCCCATCGGGGGCCGTCCCGATCTCGTGGATCGTGCAGATATGAGGATGGTCGAGAGCGGCGGCGGCTTGCGCCTCCACCAGGAAGCGGCTTCGAGCCGCTGGATCCGCATTCATGTGGGCCGGGAGGAACTTGAGGGCGACGGTGCGGTCCAGGCGCGTATCCCGAGCTCTGTGCACGATACCCATGCCGCCACCGCCGATTCGCTCCCCGACCTCGTAGTGGGCGACCCGGCCCCCGATCGCGACCGTCGCCAGCTCCCCGGGAGGGGAGAGCGTGCCCTGCGGTCGATCGACTCGACCGAAGATCCGTTGCCAGAGCCGTGAGAGGGCTCCGCCGGTCCGAGTGGACAGGTCGAGGTTCGGCGTCTCGAACTCGGACATGGAGGGTCCGGTCGGCGCCTCTTCCGGCTCGAGGTCGACCGGGGTCTCGGCGGGCGAGGCCTCCAGAACGCCGCGCGGCCGCTCATGCGCCTTGAGGAGGGCCGAGACCTCCGCGCGAAGCTCCAGATCCCCTACGCACGCAGACTCCAGAAACATCCCTCGCTCTTCCTGGCTCAGCTCGAGCGCGTCCTCGAAGAGCTCTTCGACTCTTTGCCGCCGTTCGACATCCAGGAGGTCCCGTCCGCCCATCACCGCCGCACCGCTCCGGGTCGAAGCCGTGGTGGCCAGCTTCGCCCGTCCGGTCGCTTCCTCCGGCTCTGTCGCCTCCGCCGGAACGCCGAGGTGTGTGCGCACTTCGTATAGGAACTGGCGCCACGCGGGCTCGTGCTCGAGCAGCAGGTGATTGCGGCTCGGCAGCGACACGAACCGACCCCCCGGCATCCCGGCGGCCAGCGCGCGCCCGGCCTCGAACGGCACCCTCATGTCGTCGCGCGCATGCAGGATCAGCGGGGGAATCGACACACGATCCATGAGGTCCGCCACATCGATCTCGAAGAACGCACGCTGGAACTTCACCGCGTTCTCCGGCGAGGTGGAAACGCGCTGCAGCTCGTTGAACCAGTCGAACTGCGCCTCGTCGGCGTCGGGCATGAACAGCTCGGTGAAGACCTGACGATAGGCTGCTGTGTCTCGGCCCCAGCCCACACGGGTGAGCGTCATCAGGGCCTCTTGCTCCTCCAGAGCGTCGGGATCGACGCCGCGCTTCGCCCATCCGCGGCCGTAGGTGCCGTAGAGGATCAGGTGGGAGACGCGCTCCGGATGCTTGACGGCGTAGGCGATCGCCACGGGGCCGCCCTGGGAGATCCCGAGGAGTGCGAATCGGTCCAGCCCCGCAGCCTCCACCACGGACTCGAGGTCCCGCACCCACGCGTCGACGGAGAACTCGTCGACGTCCCAGTCGGAGAGGCCGCACCCGCGCTCGTCGTATCGGATGAGCGTGTGGTCGCGGGAGAGCTCTCGCAGCCAGTGGCGCCACACCGGGCTCTCCAAGTCGAAATCGAGGTGGCTGAGCCAGTTCGCCGCCTTCACGAGAGGCGGGCCCTCGCCCATGCTGGCCCAGGCGATACGGACGCCGTCAGACGTCTTGCAGAACCGGTTCTCCTGGCGCATCAGCGGGTGGCCAGGCTACCGGGGGCCGAGGTCGGTCATGCGGCGTCTCCCGGGCACGAACATCGGGACGCGCTCTCGATACGTCTCATACTCGTTGCCAAACCTCTCCACGAGCTCCCTCTCCTCCAAACGGACTATCAACCACAGGCCCGCCGCCCCGACCGGGATCAGGACGTACGGCGCCAAGTAGTTCGAGAAGAGTGCGGTTGAGATCAGGCCGAGGAGAACGGCCACGTAGCGCGGATGCCGTACTCGGCCGTAGACGCCTTCCGTGAGGAGCCGGCCTCCATCGCCCCGGGCGGACAACTCGGGCACGCCGACGAAGGTGCGGAAGGTCAGGTGTCGCCGGATGCGAAACGACAGCCAGACGGAGGCGCCGTAGATCGGCGCTGCCAATGCGACGAACACGTTGTTCGTCCCGTACTCCACCGACAGGATCGCATCACGGAGCATGTACACGCCGACCGCCACGCCTACCATCAGCACCACCAGCAGCGTGTAGCTCAGCGACGGCCCGAGGCGACGCCAGAAATGGACGTTGGAGTGGACGATGAGCCAGAAGAGGATCGCCGAGGGCACCGGCACGATCGTGATCAGGGCAACGACATAGCGGGCTGTGTCCACGTCCGGGTCCTTTTCAACCCCTGCTGTTGGCTTCGTAACTTCGTAACTTCGCGCGCCCTCGGAATCGGGACAAATCCGTGGCCGGCGCCTTCTGTCTTGCGGAGCGGCCACGCGTCGGGCGACGTTTCCGTTGGAGATCCCGTACCGCC
This sequence comes from Gemmatimonadota bacterium, assembly GCA_039587445.1. GTDB lineage: Bacteria > Gemmatimonadota > Gemmatimonadetes > Palauibacterales > Palauibacteraceae. Next base: position 16,628 of record JBDHIM010000008.1, on the reverse strand, counting down.
GCCAACGAAGGGAACATCTGATGAGGCCCGTTCGACGTTACCTCAGTCTCGTCCCTCTGATCATACTCGCCGCCTGCCAGGCCGCCGACCAGCCGATCGCCGGGGCCACGGACGACCCGGGGGAGATCGCCGAGTATTCGATCGAGCAGTTCCTCGCCTCGACCAATGTCTTCGGAAGCTCGTTCTCGCCGACTGGGGACAAGATCCTGGTGAGCAGCGACGAGACCGGCATCTACAACGCGTATGCCATCCCGGTCGATGGAGCGCCGTCGGTTCAGCTCACTCACTCCACGGGCGATGCCGTTCGTGTGGCCGGCTACTTCCCGACGGACGAGCGCTTCCTCTACCTGAGCGACCAGGGAGGAAACGAGCTTCATCACCTGTTCGTGCGTGAACTGGACGGATCGGCCACCGACCTCACGCCCGGCGAGGATCTGAAGGCCACCTTCCTGGACTGGGCTTTCGACGACGAGAGCTTCTTCATCGGGACCAACGAGCGGGACAACCGTTACTTCGACATTTACGACGTATCGATAGACGACTACGAGCGAACACTCGTGTTCCGCAACGAGGAGGGCTTCAGCTACGGAGCCGTCTCGCCGGACGAGCGCTATCTGGCGCTGTCGAAGACGAATACGAGGAGCGACAGCGACATCTATCTGTATGACCGTCTTGAAGATAAGCTCCGTCACCTGACGCCGCACGAAGGCGAGATAGTGAACGATCCACAGGCCTTCGCACCAGACGGCTCCGCTCTGTACTACCGAACGGATGAGGGGCACGAGTTCGCCTACCTCGCGCGCATCAACCTGGAGACGGGAGAGCGAGAGCCCGTCATACGGCCCGACTGGGATGTCTGGTATGCCTATTTCTCGCGTCCCGGCAACTACCTGATCCTAGGCATCAACGAGGACGCCCGTACCCGAATCAGGGCCTACGAGTACCCGTCGATGCAGGAGACCGACCTCCCCGATGCCGGCGTTCTCGACATCACGTCGGTGGGGATGTCGGCCGACGAGAGCCAGCTCGCCTTCTATGCCAGCACGCCGAGGACGCCCCGCAACCTGTACGTCGCGAACGTGGCGGGAGAGCAGGGAAGCGGACCAAAACGCTTGACCGATACGCTCAATCCCGAGATCGACCCGGAACATCTCGTCACCGCCGAGTCCGTGCGCTTCGCTTCTTACGACGAGGTAGAGATCCCGGGGATCCTGTACCGGCCACACTCCGCTTCGGCTGACACCCCGGTACCCGCTTTGGTGTGGGTGCACGGCGGGCCCGGCGGCCAATCACGCATCGGCTACAGCAACCTGATCCAGTACCTCGTGAACCACGGCTACGCCGTGTACGCGATCAACAATCGGGGCAGCAGCGGCTACGGCAAGACCTTCTTCAAGCTGGATGACCAGAAGCACGGAGACGCCGACCTGGATGACTGCGTTGCCAGCAAGGGGATGCTCATCGAAACCGGGTGGGTGGATCCGGACCGAATCGGCATCGTCGGGGGCAGTTACGGCGGATACATGGTGCTGGCCGCCCTGACCTTCCGTCCCGAGGAGTTCGCTGTAGGAGTGGACCTGTTCGGCATCTCGAATTGGGTAAGGACCCTCGAGAGCATCCCTCCATGGTGGGAGGCTTTCCGAGAGGCGCTGTATCTGGAGATGGGCGATCCGGCCGAAGACAAGCAGGCGCTCTACGACAAGTCGCCCCTCTTCCACGCGGACCAGATCCGACGTCCGCTGATGGTTCTGCAGGGCGCGAACGACCCCAGGGTCATCCAGGCCGAGTCCGATGACATCGTCGAGGCCGCGCGCGCCAACGGCGTTCCGGTCGAGTACGTGCTCTTCGAGGACGAGGGGCACGGCTTTGCAAAGAAACAAAACCAGCTCGAGGGCTGGCGGGCGGTGCTCGCCTTCCTCGACCGCTATCTCAAGACGGGCGAGTTGGAGGTGGCCGACCCGGCCGATTGAGGGCCGGCCCGCCGGGCTACCTTGCCGGCTAATCGGACGCGGAGAGCATCGCCTCCCGCGTCGCCTTGAACTCGGTACCCGGCTTCCACTCCGGCCACGCATCCGCCTCGGCGACGGCGTTCCCTACCAGGAAGAGCAGCCGGAAGTCGTCCACGGCTCCCGCGAGGTCCCAATCGGGCTTCACCTCGTCGGACGGCTTGTGATAGTCCCTGGAGGTGTACTCGTCACGCCTCTCCTCTCCGTATCCCTCCGGCTTGCCGACAAAGCGCGTGCCTTCGTCCACGTACAGGGCCGGCACCCCTTCCTTGGCGAACTCGAAGTGATCGGAGCGATAGAAGAAGCCCTTCTCAGGCTCCGGGTCGGGCAGCACCACCCGACCCATCTCGTCCGCCGCCGTTGTCAACACGTCATCGAGGGTGGAGTTTCCCAGCCCGACGACGACGATGTCCTCGGTGCGACCCCAGAGGTTGGCCCCGTCCATGTTGATGTTCGCGAGGGTCTTCTCCAGCGGATACAGGGGGTTCTGCGCGTAGAACTTGGCCCCCAGCAGACCCTTCTCCTCCGCGGTCACGGCGAGAAAGAGGAGCGACCGACTGGGCGGAACTTCCAGCGTCGCGAAGGCGCGAGCGATCTCGAGCAACCCGGCGGTGCCTGACGCGTTGTCCTTGGCGCCGTTGTAGATCTGGTCGCCTTCGAGACTCTCGTTCCGGCCCAGATGATCCCAGTGGGCCGTGTAGACCACGTACTCATCCGCCACGTCGGGATCCGACCCTTCGAGCTTTGCCAGCACATTCCGGGAGCGAATCTCTCGGATCTCGTTCCGCACCGTCACGCTGGCCGTGCCTCCGAGCTCGACGGGCCGAAACGCCGGATCGGCGGCGGCAGCCTTCATCTCATCGAAGTCGACACCGGCAGCGTCGAAGAGTCGTCTCGTGGCGTCGAGGTGCATCCAGCCGGTGATGGGAGCTGGCCCCGACGATTCTCCATCAGCGGCGATGATGAAGCGCTCCCGACCCCAATTCGCGGCCGGCACGGCCCACGGATACCCGGCGGGATCGGTCTCGTGGATCACGAAAACGGCTGCCGCGCCAAGCTTGGCGCCGATCTCGTACTTGTAGGTCCAGCGACCGTAGTAGGTCATCGCCCGCCCATTGAACATCTCCGGATCCAGCCCGGACGGGTCGGTCGGGTCGGTGATCGCTGGATCGTTGACTAGCACCAGAAGGGTCTTGCCCGTCAGGTCGGCGCCCTTGAAGTCATCCCAACCGTACTCGGGCGCCGCGACGCCGTACCCGACGAATACGATCTCCGAGTCCCGGATCGAGACCTCGGGCTCGACCAGGGAGGTGAAGGCGGTAAAATCCTCTTTCCCCTTCATCGAAACCGCCTCGCCCCCCACAAGGAACGAGGCCTCGGTCACCTCGGCCGTCAGGCCCACCAGCGGCACATCCTGGATGAAGGTGCCGTCCGGGTTCCCCGGGTCGAGGCCCAGCTCCTGAAACTGCGCGACCAGGTAGTCGACAGTCAGCTCCTCACCGGCCGTCCCGGGAGCGCGGCCCTCGTACTCATCCGAGGAGAGAACTTCGATATGCGCCAGAAGCCCGTCGGCCGTGACGCTCCCGAGCGCCGCTTCCACTGACGCGGACGTGGCACGCCCCGGCTCGTTCGGATCCTCGTTTTCCGTCGCCCGCCGGTCGCCGGGCTGACAGGCCCCTGCGAGGAAGAGAAGGGCGAGAACGGTCGGGTAATCGAGAAGACGTTTCATCGGGCGACTCCATGGATCTCAGGATCTCGGATCGTGGGGATGCTGGCGAGGTCGGTTCGGGTACGACGTCTCTTCAAAAGCATACCGTGTCACACTGCCGGCGACCAGCGGCTCGCCAATCCGCAGCCTGCCTTCCGAAACTCGAGAAGATCGGGCATCTTCTTATGAGAAGGGTGGGTGTGGATCCCATGTGTCGATGCAACCAGCGAGAGGCTGGCAGCGTCGAACCAGGTGGATGAACTCGTCTCGCGCACTGATCTCGGCCTGCAAGACAAGATAGATATGATCACAGCTCCGATCTCCAATCTCATCCGGGCCCTCCACAGCCGGAAGATGTTTCAGGTAGGCATTCTCTACCTGGGGGGTGCCTGGGCGCTTCTGGAGGCGACCAACTTCTTCGTCCAGAACTACGAGCTGTCTCAGAAGCTCGTAAGCGTCGTGATCCTCCTGCTTGTGCTCGGTCTGCCGGCGGTATTGGTCATCGCCTGGTTTCATGGGGAGCACGGCAGGCAGGAGGTCGAGCGTAGCGAGCTGGCGATCCTTACGACGCTCTTCGTGCTGGCCGGCATCGGGACGTACCGGATCAGCACGGGCGAGGAGACGGCGGCCTCTTCCGGCGGAGCGGCGGCGCGGTCATCCCTGGTGGCCACGACCGACCTCGGCGCGGGCTCGGTAGCCATCCTGCCGTTTTCGAACAGCACCGGAGCCGACAGCCTGGACTGGCTCGGTCCGGGCGTCTCGGACATCCTGACGAGCAACCTGGCGCAGGTGTCGGGGGTGGAGGTTGTCAGCCCACAGCGCCTCTTCGATCTCCTGCGGGAAGAGGGCCGAGAGGAGACCGAGAGCATCCCCGACCAGTTTGCCCTCGACATCGCGGCGCGCTCCGGAGCCCGGTTGATGGCGCGTGGATCGGTTCTGGGACGACTCGGCGACCTTACGCTGGATGCGCAACTGATCGACCTCTCGGACGGCACGTTGGTCGGCGTGGGCCGGGCCCGAGGGAGCGATCTCTTCGCACTGGCCGACACGGTGGCCCGAGAGTTGGCCACGCACGTCGCGGAGCGCACCCGCGATCTGCCCGAGGCTCGGGTCGTGTCCGTAAGCATGGAACGCTCGCCGTTGGCGCTGGGGGATCTCGAACGATATCGGGAGTACCTCTCGGATCTCCGTGCGCGATGGAAGGAGCTCGACCAGGCGGATGTGGAGGGCCGCTTCGCCCTCGTCGAGATGTACAGCCTCATGCCGGGGCGGGAGGCCGAGCAGCGCGCACTTCTCACGGAGATTCTGGACCTCGCGGAGGACCCACGAGCGTATGAAGTTCTGGCGGAGTTGGCGCTCAAGAAGGGCGATACGGCTTCGGCCGGCCCGCTGATGGCCAAGTATGCCGAAATGGAGGGGAAGGGGCCGCGCGCTGCGCTCTCGATGGGCCGGCTCCTAGAGGAGGCGGGCCAGCAGGAGGAGGCCCGAGACAAGTACCGCGAGGCGATCTCGGGGCGGGCCGGGGTGCCGGCGCTGGAGCTGCTCGCGACCAGCTATCTGCGCGAGAATCGGCCAGCTGCCGCCCGGGAGGAGCTCATCGGACACGTGGAATCGACGGACCCGATACTTCGTTTGCACGCGCTGCTCCTCCTCGGGGACGCCTACGCCTGGGAAGGCCGTTTCGGGGAATCGCTCTCCCGGTACGAGGCGGCGATTTCGGCGGAGAGCGGGGACATTCCGGAGAAGCTGGAAGATCTGCTGATCGCTGCCGTCTTCGACGTCGAGGAGCTTCTGGCGAACCCCAGGCCGGCGCTCCTGAACCCGTCGGTCTGGCGGTTGCTGGAGGTCGAGCGCGGACAGAAAGCCCTCGATCTGATCGACGCGTCGAAGTTCGTCCACCTGCACGAGTCATCCCGGCTCCCGCCGGTCCGCTACGGACAGGAACGAGGAGGCCCTGGCCGCTTATGGAGAGATCCTCGAGCACTGGGGCGAGGCGGTGGTAGATGTGCCGATGATGGCTGACCTTCCGGACCGAGTCGCCTTGCTAGCCGCTTCGAACGCCGGCTAGGAAGAGATGCGCGACGTCGCTCGCAGCCGCCTCGGGAAGTGTCTCGCGGCTCTCCTGGCGCTCACCATGTTGGCGGCATGCCAGAAGTGGACGACGGTCGAATCACCCATCGCCTCGACGGTGGAGAAGAACGAGCCCGGCCGGGTCCGCGTCACGACCATGGATGGCCGGGTCATGGAGCTCGATTCACCGACCGTACAGGGGGACAGCTTGACCGGGTCGATCGCGGGCAAGCAGCAGCCGATGGTGGCGATCGCGGAGATCGAGAAGCTCGAGTTCCGGGGGTCGAACGTCGGGCTCACGGTGCTCTCCATCGCGGGAGCCGCGGCCATCGTCGTCGCGATCGTCCTCGCGACTAACCCGGGAAACGAGAATCCATGAGCTCGTCCGATTCCGGACCCACGCGCCGAGGCGATCTGGAGCCCGTTCGTGGGGGCGATCTCGACTCGGCGTGCCGGAGCGATGGTGATCCCCGCACCCTCGAGGTCGGCGAGGAGGTGCTGATCACCGGCGGTATATTCGAGGGCCAAACGGGCGTGGTCGAGGGTGTCCTGCCGAGCGGCAAGCTCCGCGTCGCGGTCGAGACACGCCGCAGCCTGGCGAGCGCTCGCGTCGACCCCGCGCACCTCGAGCTTCTCGGGATCCTGGCCGAGGGTACCCTGGTCGAAGATACCGAGGAGACGGGTTGAGCGGTGGTCCCGGGCCTCGAGCGCTGGGATGAAGAGCGTGACGGACCGCCGACGGAGGAAGCGCTCCGCGCGCGGCTCGAGGCGCTGGGCTACCGCGCCTCCCGGTACGTGTATCCACCCGGCACCTTCTTCTCCGAACACACCCATCCGATCGACAAGATCGACGCGGTCGTCTCAGGCCGGTTCCGGATGACCGTTGAGGGAACCGAGGTGATCCTCGAGCCCGGCGACTGTCTCGCCGTGCCGAAAGGAACCTTGCACAGCGCCGAGGTCGTGGGGGACGCGCCGGTCGTGAGCCTGGACGCGGTCCCGGTGTGAGGCCGGATGTCTAACGCGGGGAGTGGATCGGTCGAATGAGCTGGATCGAGACGATCGGCTACGAGAGCTCGGGCGGACGGCTACGCCGAATCTACGACCGGGTGCGCGGCCCGGACGGCCAGATCGACAACATCCTGCGTCTACACAGCCTCCGGCCCCACACGCTCGAGAGCCATCTCGCGCTTTACAAGAGCGCGCTCCACCACACGGGAAACCGACTTCCTATCTGGCTGCTCGAGGCGATCGGCACCTACGTGAGCCTTCTGAACGGCTGCGACTACTGCCTGGAGCACCACTTCGAGGGGCTGCGCCGCCTGGTGGCGGACGATCAGCGCGCCGGTGCGATGCGTGGCGCGATGGACACGGGCGACCTGGCGGAGGTGTTCGACGACCGTGAGGTGGAGATCCTTCGCTACGCGGAGCGACTCACCCGGGATCCCGCCGCCATCACCGAGGACGATATCGAGCGTCTTCGAGCCGTCGGTTTGCGGGACGGTGAGATCCTGGAGGTGAACCAGGTTACGGCCTACTTCGCCTACGCGAACCGGACCGTTCAGGGTCTCGGCGGCACGACTGAAGGCGAGGTGCTCGGTCTGTCTCCCGACCCTTCGGACGATCTGGGCGACTTCTAGAAGGACCAGCCCAGCGACGTCGTCACGGCGAAGTCGTTCTTGTTGGTCGTACCCTCCGTCGGCGGCTTGCTGTCGAAGCTGTTCAGCAGGGACAGCTTGAAGAAGAAGTCCTTGAAGAACTCGTGCCTTCCCTCGAGGCTCGACTCGATCCGGACCCGCCCCGACTGAGTGAAGCTTGGAATGATGTCTAGAGCGGCGGTGATGTCCGATTTGCGTTCAGCGTCGATGAAGAAGTCGAACATCGTCGCGACGATTCCGTTCAGCACGTTCTCGCCGTCTTGCTCCTGGAACTGCTCGTACGCGTACAGTACCCCGCCCCAGGTGAGCAGGTTGATCTTGTTCGTCTGAACGAACCACCGGCCGGCGCCGCCTCCGGCGCTCGTTCGCCCGTCCAGACTCAGCTCGGCGTTCGCGTCGAAAGCACCCACGCCTGCCCAGAACCACTTGGGCGCGAACGACTGCACGTGGGCGAGCGTGATGCTCTGGCGGTTCGTCGTCTCCGTGTCGTTCTGAAGCCTGACGATGGAGCTGATCTTGATAGACGAGCGCGAGTTCTCGGCCCGGTACTTCACCTCCGCGCCGAGGTTGTAGTCCAGTTGGCTGTTCTGCTGAAGGAACGAAAGGCCAAGGTCGATCGAGCCGTCCATGCGTGACCAGAAGTTGTCCTTGATCGGGGTGACCCGCACGACGGAGAGATGTCTCACACCGATCAGGGTCTTGCCGGTGACGATCTCATCCTGCCCGGGTTCAGATGATGGTTGCACCGACCCGAAGAACTTCTGGCCCGATTCGAGCTCGACCTCCATGATTTTGTCGCTCGTGATCGAGACGATGTCCTGCCACTTGATGTACACGGTGCCCATCGGATCCGTCTTGAAGCGCACCTTGCCGCGTGTGAGCTCCTTGATCTCCCCCGTGACGTGGTCCCCGTTGCTCAGGACGAGCACGTCCGTCTTCTGAGCGTGTGCGGGACTCGCGCAGAGCGCGATCGTGAAGAGGCAGGCTGCTAGCGGGCCGACGGTCAGAAGGGCCCGATATCCAGGCGTGCGGCGCATGAGGACACTCCGGTGCCAGGAACGTACGTGGGTTTGAAGCCGCGATCTCGTCGCGGCCGCTCGTCGACTGTCGACAACAGGGTCCGAGCAGGTTAGCCCACCGGCACTTAGCGGGCCAGCATGATTCCGCCCGGGCGGAACGCCGAGAGCGGGACCTCCCGTTTCCACGCCGGCACGGATGGTGGCTGAGGGGCACGAGCGACACCGACCCTCTGTCCGACCTCGCACTCAGGAGCCGGTGTGAACAACGCACGACCGTGCGAACGCGTTAATACGACATTACTTATATTACATTATCTGATATATGTCTTTAAGCTCTAGATGCCCTGGGCGGCCCTGGGCATGGCGCGTGCAGACAGAGTGGATTTTCATAGACCCTGTCGTACGGGTATACTCAGGTGGCGCGTGAGGCTCTCTCTTGAGGGCGATCGGCGCGCCCACCGTCGGAACGAGCCGGCGGCGGAAGCCACCACGAGTGGGAAGGAGCCAATGAGCGCAGCAAGATCTCTCCGTACGTCGGCGCTGACCCTGAGCTTGGCCATCGCGGCATGCGCGGGAGAAGGCGACGGCGATGAGGCGCGCAACGCCGGCGACGCCGGGGGGGACCAACCGACCGCCGAGGGCGCACAGCCTGCCAACCCACTCCTGAACCCGGCCAGCGAGGCGATGAACCAGACCGCTCCCGACGTATTCCAGGCGAGATTCGAGACCAGCAAGGGCGACTTCACCATCGAAGTCCATCGCGAGTGGGCGCCGAACGGCGCCGACCGGTTTTACAATCTGGTCAGCAACGGCTTCTACGACGACGTCCGGTTCTTCCGTGTTCTGGATGGCTTCATGGCCCAGTTCGGGATCTCCGGCGACCCAGAGATGTCGGCCGTATGGCGGGTCCTCGCGATTCCGGATGACCCTGTGGTGCAATCCAACACGCGTGGGTACGTCAGCTACGCGATGGCGGGGCCCAACACGCGTACGACCCAAATCTTCATCAACTTCGGCGACAACTCGGCGCTGGACGGACAGCTCTTCTCCCCGTTCGGTGTCGTAGTGAGCGGGATGGAGGTGGTTGACGGGCTTCACTCCGGCTACGGGGAAGGAGCACCCCGCGGGGCCGGCCCGAGCCAAGGCCGAATCCAGGCCGAGGGGAACGCATATCTCGAGGGCGAGTTTCCGCAGCTGGACTACGTGGAGCGAGCCTCCATCATCGACGCCGCCTCAGACGACTGAGTCAAGCGACCCTTGGAAGCGATGCAGGAGCGGATACTCGAGCAGGCGCGCGTTCTCGTCGTCGACGACGACGCCCAGAACGTGCGGTACATCAAGGACGTCCTCGAGTGGGCAGGGTACAAGCAGGTCAAGGGCACGACCCAGCCGACCGAGGTGCTCTCACAGACCCACCGCTATCGGCCCGACCTGATCCTGCTCGACCTCATCATGCCCGCGATGGACGGCTACGAGGTGATGGAAGTGCTGCAGGAGGAGTTGCCCCCTGAAAGCTACCTGCCGATCCTCGTACTGACGTCCGACACGAGCCAGGAGGCGAAGAGACGTGCGCTTTCGCTCGGTGCCAACGACTTTCTGACCAAGCCGTTCAGCCCGACGGAGATCCGGCATCGGGTCGCAAACCTCCTGGAGACACGCTTTCTGCACCTGAAGTGCAGGGACCAGGCGGCTCTGCTCGAGTCCGGCGCTTCCGGGAACGGAGCCGACTTGCGCGGTGTGGCGGATGAGTTGATCGAGCGTCTCGCGCGCGTCTCGTCGTACCGCTCCGATCCATCAGGCGACCGATCCCGCGGCGTTGCCGCTCTGGCCGGAGGGATAGCCGGCGCTCTGGGACAGCCCGGCTCCACGGTCAGTAGATTGGAGCGAGCCGCCCGGCTGCACGATATCGGAATGGTGGCAGCCACCGGGCTCGAGGCACGGGCCGGTCTGGACCGGGGAGAGGCCTTTCCGGCCCATACGGAGATCGGGGCCGGCCTACTGGCAGGCAGCGAGCTGCCGGAGCTCCGAATGGCATCGGAGATCGCGCTCTCGCACCACGAACGCTGGGACGGAAGCGGCTTCCCGGACGGATTGGGCGGCCAGGACATACCTCTCACGGGGCGAATCGTGGCGGTGGCACTTGCTTTCACGACCGCTCGCGAAGAGGAGCCCCTCGATGACGACGAGGCCACACAGCGGGCGCTCGCTCGCGTCGAGGAGGAAGCCGGAAAGCGCTTTGACCCTGACGTCGTCGATGCGCTCGCGGCTGTTGTGACCCGGGGAGCCGAGGCGCCCGCTTAGCCCGAGAAGGCGTTTCGGGAACGGAGGAGCCCGCAGCGCATGACCGTCCGAACCAAGCTCGTCGGCACCCTCGTCGTCGTGAACCTCATCGTCATGGCACCCTCCTTCTATGGGGTGCTCAAGCTCACCGAGTTGCGCGACATCGTCCTCTACCGCCAGAGCGAACTGGCCACGGCCTACCTCTCCATGGGACGGGTCGCGACGTCACTCTCCGAGCTCGACAGGTTCCAGCGCACCTACATCGCCGCGCCGAGTCAGGGGCTGAGGCTGGAGATTCGGCGAGCCGTATCCAACGCCCGCTTCGATCTCTCGCAGCTCTCCGATATCGGCTACGACGAGGTGGCGGAACCCGTTCAGTCCAGACTGGACACGCTCGAAGTGGCATCCGGACGCCTGGAGCGACTGGTCGCCGATGACCGGATCAACGAGGCAATCGCGTACTTCGACAGCATTCGGACGGTGTACGTGCGCACCGAAAGCCTCCTCGAGCGCATCGGAGCGTCGATCGATGCCAATGGGAGGCTGGATGCGCGACGGGCTGTCGAGGTCAGCGTCTCCGCGGCCCAGCGTACCGTGATCGCCGTCTGGGTCTCGCTCGCCCTGGCCCTGGCTCTCGGCCTCGCCACTATCGGCAACCTTATGTCGCCGCTCGGATCCCTTCGCGAGGCAATGGCGAAGGTGGCCGGCGGATCGTTCGTCGCCAGCAGCGAGCTCCCCTACGAGCGATCGGACGAGATTGGAGACCTCTCCAGGTCCTTCAGGTCGATGACCGAGCGCCTCGACGAGCTGGATCGGCTGAAGGCGGAGTTCGTCAGCATCGCGAGCCACGAGCTCAAGACGCCCATCCACATCATTAACGGGTACGCCGAGATGATGGAGGAGGGCACGTTGGGCGAGGTCTCCGAGAAGCAGCACGAAGCACTGCAGCGGATCGGTGACCAGGCGGCGCAGATGACCGAGAGGGTCAGCCAGCTGCTCAACCTCACCCGCTTCCTGGCCGGAGGCCTTCAGCTGGAGCTGGAGCACGTGCGCACCCAGGATCTCCTTACCGACGTCCGCCTCGCGTTCGAGATCCTGGCGGACCAGGAAGGGATCGACTTCAGCGTGGCCCTCGACGAGAGCGCGCCAGAGAGTCTGGACGTGGATCGGGTGCGGGTCACGCACGAGCTCCTCGGCAACCTTCTTTCCAACGCATTCAAGTTCACGCCGGCCGGCGGCAAGGTGCTCGTGCGGGCATCGGGCGCGGACGACAATCTCGTTTTTCACGTAATCGATACGGGGAAGGGGATTCCACCGGAACAGCTACCGTACATCTTCGAGAAATACTACCAGGCTGGCAGTGAGGGTCGGTCGGTGGGAGCCGGCCTAGGCCTCGCGATCGCCCGTCAGATCGTGGACGCCCACGGCGGCCGAATCTCGGCGGAGAGCGCTCCCGAGAGAGGGACCACCGTAGAGGTCATCCTCCCGGTTCAGAATGGAAGGGCACCAGCGAGCTCGGGCTCCACAACGTGAGTATCGCTCGGTACCACTAACCCGGTTCCTATAGAAACAGGAACTCGATCCCGAGGAGGATCCCCAGCTTGCGTCCCTTGCCGAGCTCGTCGGGAAGCTCCGGGAGAGGCTCCGGCAGCTTCACCTCTCCGAAACTGAGGCCCGAGGCCTCGCCTGCGATCGAGAGCGCGACCCCATCGGTGAGCCAGAACTCAACGCCGATCGTCGCGCCGTACTCCACGCCGTCGCTGTCCGACTTGAAGGGGGTCTCCTCGGGCGGCGTGAAAACGTTGAAGTTCATGCGCGCATAGCTCACCCTCGCCCCTATGAACGGGGACACGCTCGATCGCTGGAAGAGGAAGTTGTATCGAGGCTCGAAGAAGACGGTGATGAACTGGAAATCGGCCAGCGAGGGCTCGACCACCTCGTCCAGATCCGAGCCGGGCCAGGCGAGCTCGGTTCCGAAGCCGATCGACACGCCGTTGCTCCATCTGTAGCGGAGATCGAGATCGAGACCGAATCCCCCCTGCACGGCCGACAGGTCTCCACCCCCGATGTCGACGTATCCGCCCTTGAAGCCCATGCCGAAGCCCGAGCCCTGCGCCATCGCCGGCACCGAGGCGAAGAGGATTCCGACCAGGGCTACGCCAAACCATCGCTTCCTCATGAGATTTCCCAACTCGAGTCCCGCAGAGCGCTTGTTGATATGGGAGAACGTGGCCAAGATCAACCTAATCCGAGGAACGCCCGAAAGATAAGGATCTAACATGCGCGTGCTCATCGTCGGCGCGGGGCAAGTGGGCTTTCAGCTGGCCAAGCGGCTATCCGAGGAGGATCAGGACGTCGTCCTGATCGACCTCGATCCGCAGAAGACCTCGTACGTATCCGAGCAGCTGGATCTCCTTACTGTCACCGGGAATGGCGCGTCACTTCCCGTGTTGGAGAGAGCCGGACTGTCAGGTGCCGGGATGCTGCTGGCCGTTACCAGTCAGGACCAATCGAACATCGTGGCCTGCCTGCTGGCATCTCAGTTCGATGTGGATCTCCGAGTCGCCCGCATCAGCGCTCCCGAGTACTACGAGCCCGACAGCGCCCTCGCGAGAGAGCTGTTCGGAATCGATCTGGTCATCAGCCCCGAGCGGGAGGTCGCCTGGGAGACGCTGCAGCTGCTGACCAGCGAGGCAGCCACCGAGTTCGTGCACTTCATGGACGACCGCGTGAGCCTCCTGGGCGTGCGGATACGGGAGGGAGCTCCGGTGGTGGCGAAGTCGATGGCGCAGCTGGACCACGAGCTCTCCGATCTCCGTTTCGTGACGGTCGCCATCGTCCGTGATGGGAAGACCGAGATTCCCCGAGGCTCCAGCCGGATCGAGGCGGATGACCAGGTCTTCCTCCTGGCCGCGACGGAGGACCTGCCCTCGCTTCCCAGGCTCGCCGGTTACGAGCAGTTCGAGTTGCGCCGCGTGATGATCGCCGGCGGGAATCAGGAGGCGATCTACCTCGCGCGGCACCTCGCGGCACAGGACGTCGACTGCACGATTCTCGAGCGCGACCGCCGTCGATGCTTAGAGCTTGCCGAGGAGCTTCCCGGAGCGCTCATCCTGCACGGCGACGCACGGGATCCGGAGCTTCTGGAGATGGAGGGGGTGGAAGGCGTGGATGGCTTCGTTGCGTTGACCGGCAACGACTCCGTCAACATGCTCTCCGGACTTCTGGCGAAGACGATGGGCGCCCGGAAGGTGGTCACGCTGATCCATCGACCCGACTACATACCGCTGGTCACCCGCATCGGGATCGACGCTGCCGTCTCGCCTCGGCTCTCCGCCGCGAACGCGATCCTTCGCTACGTTCGCCGCGGAGGCGTCCGAACCGTCGCGACCCTCAAGGGCGCCGACGCCGAAGCCATCGAGTTCGAGATCGGAGACGAGGCTCCGATCCTCCACCGCCCTCTCAGGGATGTGAGCTTCCCCAAGCATGGCGTGATCGGAGCCATCATTCGGGATGGCGAGGTGATATCACCCAGGGGTGACGATATGCTGCTCCCCGGCGACAGGGCGTTCGTTTTCGCCGCACCGGCCGCCGTTCCGGAGATCGAGCGTTTGCTCGCGTGAGGCGGCGCCATCTCGTCCATGTCGTCAGCCTGATCCTGCTGGCGCTGAGTGGCGCTCTAGGGCTGACCTTCGCGGTCGCCCTTGCCTATGGAGACGGCGATGCGGGAGCCTTCTTCGTTTCGAGCGCCCTCGTGGTGGTCGTCGGTCTTCTCGGCTATTGGCGCACACGACTCGAGCGAGATCTCACCGTCAGGGAAGGTTACGCCGTCGTCTCTCTCGCCTGGCTCGCGGTCGGCGCCGCCGGGGCCTTGCCGTACTTGCTCTCCGGCACGATCCAGTCTCCGGTAGCCGCCCTCTTCGAGTCCGTCTCCGGATTCACGACGACCGGCGCAACCGTGTTCGCCCAGGTCGAGGGGCTCCCGCACGGAATCCTCTTCTGGCGCTCGCTCACCCAGTGGTTGGGTGGGATGGGCATCATCGTGCTAGGGATCGCGATCCTGCCGTTTCTGGGCGTCGGTGGCATGCAGCTCTTCAAGGCCGAGGTCCCCGGGCCGACGCCGGAGCGACTTCAGCCCAGAATCGCCCAGACGGCGAAGCTCCTCTGGTATGTGTACGGCGCGATGACCGCGACGCAGGCCGTGCTCTATCTGCTTGGCGGGATGCCGCCGTTCGAAGCGGTCACGCACGCTTTCACGACGCTATCCACGGGCGGCTTCTCCCCCCGGAACGCGTCGATCGCAGCGTACGATTCACCGTACATCCAGTACGTGACGATCCTGTTCATGTACCTGGCAGGCGTGAACTTCACGCTCCACTATCGAGCCGCCACCGGACGCCCCGGCATCTACCTTCGCGACAGCGAGTGGCGCTTCTTCACGGTCCTGGCCGCCGGGGCCGCGGCACTGGTCCTCCTCGTGATCGTGAGCAGCGGGCTCTACGACCGGAGCGGCTTCGAGCTCGCCTTCCGGGATGCCCTCTTCCAGGTCGTGTCGATCATTACCACGACCGGCTTCGTGTCGGCGGACTACGAGCTCTGGCCGATCCCCGGGCAGGTCGTCCTGCTCCTGTTAATGTTCGTCGGAGGGATGGCCGGCTCGACGGCGGGCGGGATCAAGACGCTCCGAGTCTACGTTCTCGCCCGGCAAGCTCTGTCGGAGCTCAGCAAGAGCCTGCACCCGCGGGCGGTGATCCTCACGCGCGTGGGCGACCGGGTCGTGAAGGAAGGCGTGCTTCTCAGGATCCTCAGCTTCGTCATCGTCTACCTGGGTCTCTTCGCGCTTGGCGCGCTCCTGATGGCGATCCTCGGCCACGATCTCCCGACGTCCATCGGCGCGAGCGCGGCCAGCATCGGCAACATCGGCCCCGGAATCGGGGACGTTGGAGCCGTGGACAACTACGGGTGGATGGATCAGGCGTCCCAACTGACGCTCGTGCTGCTGATGTTGGTCGGACGCCTCGAGATTTTCACCGTGCTGCTGCTCTTCCACCCCGGTCTCTGGCGACGAACTCGCTGACGGCATAGGCTCACGTTCCGCCTTTTCCGAGAGCGCCGCGAGCCGCGGAAGGGCCGGCCGGCACTTCACAACGCATTGGACGAGAGCAAATGTCCGAACCCTCGACGCGATCCTTCGTCCCCAAGGATCACCAACCGCCACTTCCGAGCGACCGCTTCCTTCTCCGCGACGTCCCCTCCGACGAGGCGGTGCCGATGGACGTCATCATTGTTGGAGGCGGACCGGCCGGGCTGGCGGCCTCCATCGAGCTCGCTCGCCTGGTGCGCCGGGATGCGGAGGAGGGCGGCGAGCTGGGCGAGCTCGAGATCGGGGTGCTGGAAAAATCGGAAACACTGGGCGAGCACTGCCTCTCGGGAGCCGTCGTCGTACCCGGCCCGTTCCGAGAGCTCTTCCCAGAGCTTCGAGACGAGGAGCTCCCGTTCCGCGTCCCGGTGGAAGCGGACCGCGTCTATCTTCTGACGAAGGGCGGCTCGATGCGGCTTCCGACCCCTCCCACCATGCGCAACCACGGACACTACGCTGCCTCTATCTGCGAGATCGTGCGCTGGATGGGCGAGCGAGCCGAGGAGGCGGGTGTGAACGTCTTCACCGGTTTCCCGGCTGACGGCCTCCTGCTGGACGGGAGTCGCGTCGCCGGAGTCCGCACGACCCCAGGGGGGTTGGGCCGTGACGGCGAGCCGGGCGGCGGATTCATGCCGGCCACCGATCTGACGGCTCGTATCACGATCCTGGCGGAGGGCACGCGAGGTCCGCTCACTCAGGCCTACCTTGACTGGCAGGAGATCGGGGCGGAGAACCCTCAGATCTTCGCCC
>JBDHIM010000111.1:0-7793 GCA_039587445.1 Gemmatimonadota bacterium | reverse complement strand
GCCACCCAGTCGGCAGCCGGCGCCGAGGGATCGGCGCATGCGATGTCGCGTGCGAGGCGGATCGTGCTTCCTCTCAGGGCCACCTCGATCTCGCCGATCGCCGGCATGGGAGCCCGGGTTCGGGGATCGTCGGCCAGTGTCCTGGCCATCCGCTCCAGACCCGGATCCGCCTCCCAGGTCAAACCGTTCGATTCGAAACGCTCGACCTCCTCCGGGCAGTCGAGGCCTTCCTGCGCGGCCGCCGGCAGTGCCGCGAGCCCGAGCAGGCTGAGGAGCACGACCCAGCCGAGGCGGACGTGACGGGACGGCATCAGCGGCGCCGGCGACCAGCTGAGCGGCCGGCCGAACGGAGCGGCATCACGGAAGCCGGCTCGCCCACTGCGCGGCACTCCGCAGCGGCTCGGGCAGCGGGGAGGTGTAGTCCATCGGCTCCCCCGTTCGCGGGTGGCGGAAGACGAGGCGGGCGGCGTGGAGGAACATCCTGCCGCAGCGGCGAGCGAACTCTTCGGCCCAGTGGCCTCCAGCCCCGACGAAGCCGCGCTCCCATCGCGGAGCGTAGATCGGGTCGCCGACGACCGGGTGTCCGAGCGCGCGCAGGTGTACACGCACCTGGTGCGTGCGGCCGGTCTCCAGCCGAACCTCCAGGTACTCGGCCGAGGGCCACCGCTCGAGCAGCCTGTAGTGGGTGACGGCGTGACGCCCGCCCTCTACGACGGCCATCCGCTTCCGATCCCGGGGATCCCTCCAGATCGGCAGGTCGATCGTGCCCTCTCCCTGCGGCAGATTCCCCCAGGCAGCCGCCAGGTACCCTCGACGCATGCGTCGTCGCGCGATCGCATCGGAAAGCTCGCGATGGGCCTTGTCTGTCCTGGCCACCACGAGCAGTCCGCTCGTGTCGCGATCCAACCTGTGGACGATGCCGGGCCGAAGCGGGGCGCCGGTGGAGGACAGATCCCCCAGATGGTGCAGAAGCGCGTTGACGAGCGTGCCGCTCGGGTGGCCGGGAGCCGGATGTACGACCATTCCGGCCGGCTTCTCCACGACCGCCAGGTCGTCATCCTCGTAGCGAACCTCGAGCGGGATCGCCTCCGGCCCGACCTCGATCGGCGCCTTCGGAGGAAGCTCGACGGTCACGGTCTCGCCGGGAGTCACGGCCCTGCTCTTGGCCACCGCTCTGCCGTTCACCTCGACGAGGCCCTCGGCGATGAGCGCGGCGGCTCGACTGCGGCTGATGTCGAGGCGCTCCGCCAGATGACGGTCGAGCCGGGAGTGCGGCTCTTCGATCTGGAAGGTGACGATTTCTGGAAGGCCGGCTTCAGGACTCTCCGACGCTCGCTCCTTCGGGGGCACGCCGCGCGGAGGATCTCTCACGGCTCTCCTCCATCAGAAACGAGACGAGAAGCAGGATCGCGCCGACCGTCACGGCGGAGTCGGCCACGTTGAACACCCACCAGCGGTGGCTCCCGATGCCCACGTCCAGGAAATCGACCACGCCACGCTCGTAGCGCACGCGATCGACGATGTTCCCGATCGCGCCCGACCCGACGAGCGCTACGGCTAGAAGGCGGAGGCGGTCGGTCGCCGGCGTCGACCGGTAGATCGCGGCGAGAACGCCGAGCGCCACGATCGAGAGCACGAGGAAGAAGATCCGGGAATGCTCTCCGATGTTGATGCCGAAGGCGGCGCCCGGATTGTGGGTGTACGTGAGCCGCACGACGTCTCCGATGAGGGAGATCGTCTCGTGATAGCTCATGTTGTTGACGATCCACCATTTGGTGGCCAGGTCGAGCGTAACGACGACTGCGAGGACCAGAAGCGCCAGGGCTGGCTTGCTGAGTCCCTTGCGAGCCGAACCCTCCTCCCTCAACGCTTCCCCGTCAAGCGTTTCCGCCGTCTCGGTCTCGTCAGAGCGAGACACCGCTCTCCTCGCGCTCCTTGCACTTGATGCAGAGGCGCGTGTGCGGAAGGGCGTCGAGGCGCTCCCAGCCGATCTCGTCTCCACACTCCTCGCAGCTGCCGAAACCCTTCGGGTCCCGGTACATGCGGCGGAGTGCCTCGTCGATATGATAGAGGAAGCGACCTTCTTTGCTCGCGAACAGGAAGGCCTTCTCTCGCTCCATGGCGTCGGTGCCCTGATCGGCCATGTGGAAGCTGTAGGCCGACAGGTCTCCATCGGAGCCTTGGGGGGTCTCCGAGAACGACTCATCGTAGTGGCCGAGCTCCTTGAGAGCGCGTGCCCGCTCCTTGAGTAGCCGATCCTCGAAGTGCTTAAGTTCTTTCTTTTTCATCGTCGCCGTCTTTGTATCTGCCGGACGCGACATGCGCCGCGCCACCCGTGTTCTTCCACTCGATCCGCCTGGCGGAACGACCTTTCTACCGCGCTCGGCTCAATCCGATCCGTACCGGGTGTCCATCCAGTTCGCTATCGCGCCACTCCTCGCTTCCACCGTCACCCTCGCCGCCGATCTGCACGCCCACGGCGAGCGTTTCGCCGGCAATGTAGTCGCGGTGTTCGTTTGCAGCGCTCTCGACTTCCTGGCTGCCTCGGATCCCGAGCTCGATCCGATCGGAGACCTCCAGCCCCGAGTCCCGTCTCAGTCGTTGCACCCGGTTCACTAGCTCGCGGGCGATCCCCTCTGCCACGAGCCCCTCGTCGAGCGTCCGGTCCAGTCCGACCAGGTAGCCGTCGGCGCTCTTCACGACAAGCTCTCCCGACGCAACCTCCGTGATCGACACCTCATCGGGCGCGATCGCGACGCTTTCGCCGCCCAGCTCCAGCTCGATGGAATCACCGGCTCGGAGGCGGCGGGCCTGCTCTGTCTCGACATTCTGAACGAGCCGCGCTACCTCCGGGGTCAACGGCCCGAACCGCGGGCCCAGCCGGCCGAAGTCGGGTTTCACGACAAGCCGCACAATATCATCTGTTTCGGAAAGAAACTCAACCCGTTTGACGTTCAATTCCTGGGCGAGAAGCTCAAGCACGGCCTGCGATGGCCGGCGCCCTCCAGGAACCATCGCTCTCAGGAGCCTGAGTGGCTGACGAACCCGCAGATTCTCCTGCTCTCGCGCCGCGCGGCCGAGGACCGCCAACTCGCGCACATCCCGCATGTCCCTCTCCAGATCCGGGTCGATCCGTCCCGCCGAGAGCGGATAATCCGCCAGGTGCACGGAGTCTCCGACCAGGGCCCGGTGGAGCCAATCCGAGAAGAAGGGGGCGAACGGAGCCAGGAGAGCCGCGGTCGTCTGCAGCGTCTCGTGCAGGGTGGCGAAGGCGTCGCGTGCAGTCTGCTTGGTTTCGGCGTCGGGCCGTGTCGCCCAGAAGCGGTCGCGCGAACGCCGAACGTACCAGTTGGAAAGCTCGTCGAGCACGAACCCGGAGAGCCTCCGGGCCGCCCGAGTCAGCTCGTAGCCCTCGAGCTCCTCGCGTAGCTCCTCGGCGAGCGAGTCCGTGCGGCTGAGGAGCCAGCGATCCATCACGGAGCGCTCCGAGGGCGGCCGCGCGCCGGAATCCTCGTGCGTCCACCCCTCCAGCCCCGCGTAGAGCGAGAAGAACCGGTAGGTGTTGCGCAGCGTGTCGAACAGCTTGCGTTCCACGTCGCCGATGCCGTCCGGGTCCCAGCGCTTCGGCAGCCACGGACTGCTGACCGACATCAGGTAGTAGCGCAGGGCGTCGGCGCCGTGCCGGTCGATCGCCTTCCACGGGTCCACGACGTTGCCGCGCGACTTGGACATCTTCTGCCCCTCCTGATCCAGGATCAGGTCGTTCACGACGACGGCGCCGTAGGATGTCTCGTCGAACAGGAGCGCCGAGAGCGCGAGCAGGGAGTAGAACCACCCACGGGTCTGATCCACTCCCTCCGCGATGAAATCGGCCGGGAAGTGGACCCGGAATTCCTCCTCGTTCTCGAACGGGTAGTGCCACTGCGCGTACGGCATCGAGCCGGAATCGAACCAGGCGTCCAGCACCTGCGGGATCCGTCGCATCCGTCCCCTGCAGCCCTCCGACCGGCAATCCCACTCGAACTCATCGATGTCGGGACGGTGCGGATCGAACTCCGACGAAAGCGCCCCGAGCCGCTCTGCCAAGGCTTCGTAGGAGCCCAACACCTCCCGGTGCTCCTCGTCCGCATCGCAGACCCAGATCGGCAGAGGCGTGCCCCAATAGCGATCCCGGGAGAGCGACCAGTCGACGTTGTTGGCCAGCCACTCACCCATGCGTCCCGTCCCGATCTCCGCCGGGTTCCAATCGATCGAGGCGTTGAGCTCCATCAGCCGCCCCTTCACCGCCGTCGTGCGCGCGTACCAGGCGTCCCTGGCCATGTAGAGCAGCGCGCTGTCGCAGCGCCAACAGTGCGGGTAGCTGTGGGGGTATTTCTCGGACCGGTAGAGAAGATCGTGCTCCGTCAGCCACGTCAGGATTCCGCGCTCCACGTCGGGATCCTTCACATGACCTCCGGCGAGCCCGCCGGGCACCCGCTCGACGAAACGACCCTCGCCATCCACCGAGTGCTGCATCGGAAGGCCGGTCTTCGCGCCCAGGCGGAAATCGTCCTCGCCATACATGACGGCCGTGTGCACGACCCCTGTGCCCTCGTCCGTCGTCACGAAATCGGCGGGCAGGATCGTCCAGGCTACGTTCGCATCCTCCACACCCTCCGGCGCCTTCGCATCCTTCGAGCCTTCCGCGTCGACGGCTCCAGGAAAGAGCGGCTCGTATCGTCGGCCCACGAGATCCGTGCCCGTCATCACCTCCAGCACCTCAACCTCGTGCCGGAGGGTCCGCTCCATCAGCGACCGGGCCAGGATGAGGACCTCTCCCGGCTCGGCAAGTGCCTCTCCGCTCCCTCCGTTCCCGCCGCTCCCTCCGTTCCCGCCGCTCCCTCCGTTTCCGCCGTTCCCGCCGTTACCTTCGCTCCCACCATCCGGAGCCTCCTTCACGCGGACCTTCACGTACTCGATCTCATCGCCGACGGCGAGTGCAACGTTGCCCGGAAGGGTCCAGGGGGTCGTAGTCCAGCTGAGGACGCGAGCTCCATCAGGGTCGCCGGTCAGGTGGAACTTGACGAAGACGGCGGTATCAACGACGTCGGCCCACCCCATCGCCACCTCGTGGCTGCTGAGGCCGGTCCCGCAACGCGAGCAGTACGGAACGACTTTGTAGCCGCGGTAGAGCAAGCCCTTTCGCTCGATCTCCGAGATCGCCCACCACACCGATTCCACGTACTCGGAGGTGCAGGTGACGTAAGCGTTCTCGTAGTCCAGCCAGTATCCGATACGCTGTGAGAGCCGCTCCCAGTCGTCCTTGTAGGTGAAGATCCCTTCCCGGCACACGCGGTTGAACTCGGCGATGCCCAGCTCCTCGATCTGAGCCTTCCCCGAGATCCCCAGCTGACGTTCGGCTTCCAGCTCCACGGGGAGGCCGTGCGTGTCCCAACCGGCGATCCGCGTCACGTGGTGCCCCGTCATTGTCCGGTAGCGGGCCACCAGATCCTTGATAGTCCGAGAGATGATGTGGTGTACGCCTGGGCGCCCGTTGGCGGTTGGCGGGCCCTCGTAGAAGACGAACTCGGGGTCACCTTCTCTCGCGCGCAGGCTGGCGTGGAAGGTGTCCTCCTCCTCCCAGATCCGAAGGATCCCCTCTTCCAGCGCGGGGTGGCTCGCGGGGAGGTCGGGGTACGTCATCGCATCACTCTCGACGTCATCATCATGTCGTCTCGGAGGGTCGGCCGGATTCAGCCGCCCCTAGTCGCCTTGGAGAGCCGCGCGACCACGGCGCTCACAAGTCTCGTGAGCACCGGCTCCGCGTCCTGGGCGGTCGCGATGATCTTGGAGACGTCTACCGGCTCCAGCGCGTCCGGCAGGGCCATATCGCTGATGATCGACAGGCCGAGGACACGCAGCCCGGCGTGTCGAGCCACGATCACCTCCGGAACGGTAGACATACCGACGGTGTCCGCGCCGATCCCGCGCAGCATCCGGTACTCGGCCACCGTTTCCAGGCAAGGACCGGCCACAGCCACGTAGATGCCCTCGCGCAGCGTGATTCCGAGACGCATCGCCTCCTCGCGGGCTATCGCCCGAAGCTCGGCGTCGTACGGCTCCGACATGTCTGGAAAGCGGACGCCCTGTTGGAGGTTCGGCCCGATGAGCGGGTTGTCACCCATCATGTTGATGTGATCGCTGATCAGGACCAGATCGCCGTCGCGCCAGAGCGGATTCATGCCGCCGCACGCGTTGGACACAATCAAAGCATCGGCGCCGAGCTCCTTCATGACCCTGATCGGGAGCGTGACCTGCTGCATGGAGTAGCCCTCGTAGCGGTGGAAACGGCCCTCCATCGCCACGACAAGCACGCCTTCCAACGCTCCGAGAATCAGCCGGCCCGCGTGGGACTCCACCGTCGACCGCGGAAAGCCGGGGATCTCTTCGTAGGGAATCGAGGTCTCGACCTCGATCTCGGCCGCCAGGGCGCCGAGCCCCGTGCCCAGCACGATCCCAAGCTCCGGGCGAAAGTCGGAGGCCCCGCGGATCGCCTCCGCGGCGCCGACTACCGTCTCCATCGTGATCTCGTTCGTCATCATCTCGTTGCTCGTAAGCCGATCTCTCCAGGCCGCGGCCCGATGAGTACTGTGCCCAGGCGGAGGCGGGTGCTCCCTTCCTCCACAGCGATCTCGAAGTCGTTGCTCATCCCCATCGACAGGGTCCTGGCCTCGAAGCCGGAGACCTCCCGATCACAGCGCTCGAATAGCTCCCGTGTACGCCGGAACACACCGCGCAACACCACCTCGTCCGAGGTGAAGGGCGCCATAGTCATCAGGCCCGCAACCTTGAGCCGCTCCAAAGCCACGATCTCCGGTGCCGCCTGCAGGAGCTCCTCGCCCGCAAAGCCGCCCTTGGTCGCCTCGCCCGAGGTGTTCACCTCCAACAGGACCTCCAACTCCTCGCGGCCCGCACGCTCTGACTCGCTCGCCAGCTTCCGGGCAAGTCGCAGCGAGTCGACGGATTCGATGACGTCGAACAGCTGGACCGCCCGCCCGGCCTTGTTCCGCTGGAGATGGCCGATCATGTGCCACCGGGCCCCCAGCCGGCCCAGCTCGTGGTACTTCAGCTCCGCCTCGTCGACCCGGTTCTCGCCGATGATCGGAAGACCGCTCGCCGCCACATCTCGCAGCACGGACGCCGGATGCCCCTTCGTCACCGCCACGATCTCGACGTCCGCCACCGGCCGTCCGGCCCGTAGGGCCGCCTCTTCGATGCGCCCCCGAACGTCGGCGAGGCGTCCCTTGATCTCACTCATGTCGTTGTCGCGCCGAAAGTACCGTCACCCGCAACACCCGTCGACCCCACTTCCCCCACGGAGCTTCTAGCAGCGGCCCGCGGTCATTACTCCACACCGCCAGCGCCTTCAGCCGAGGGCAACAAAAAAAGAGCCGCCCGCGGCGCGAGCGGCTCTGTTGTCCCTGGCTCCGCCGGTTGGCTCTATCGAACCTCGAACGTAATGGCCTGGGCGACCCACACCGGGGTCTTCTTGTCGCGGTTCTTGGCCGGCGAGAACTCCATCTTGTCGGCCGTGCCCATCGCGGCCTTGTCCATCGCGTCATAGCCGCTGGTCTTCTGAACCTGCGTCTTCTGCACGTTGCCGTTCTCATCGATGTAGATCCACAGCACCACCGTGCCCTCGATGCCCGCCTCGCGCAGCTGCGAGGGGTAGAGGCGCTGGAGGAGCTTCTGGATGTCCCCGGGATTCTTCAGCTTCGGCGGCACGTCGTAAGGAATGAACGACGGCCGGTCTT
>JBDHIM010000110.1:0-11527 GCA_039587445.1 Gemmatimonadota bacterium | reverse complement strand
GCGGCGGACATCTCGTTCGTCGCGTCCCACGTGGATGGCCTGGACGGTCTGGGACTCGCGGGAGAAGGTGGCCACACGATCGAGGAAGTCGTGGACTTGAGCTCGCTTCCTATCGTGGCGAAACGGGCGGCTCTCCTCATCCACCGTCTCACGAAGGCGGAGAGCGCCCGATGATCTGCCTGTCTTTTCTAGCGGTCGATCAGACGAACCAGGCGTCCGCTTCGGTCTCTACCGCCATCTGAGCAGCCTGCGTGCCCTGCATCGGCTCGTTGTCTTCGACCGGCTCTTCGGTCGCCCGCCGGCCGGCCAAAACCGCGGCCGCGACACCGGCCACGAGAGTTACGATCGCAAGGCGAATCTCTAAGCGCATGAACCCATCCTCCAGCAGCTTCGCTACAGCTTGAAGCCCCCCTGTCACCATCAACTCCCTGCCTCCAACCCTCGCACGATCCGTGCTCGCGTCGAGCTCAGGGTAATGTGCATGAGTATCAATGATTTACGGCAGGCGCTCCAACGCGTTGCCATCGTGTGTTACCGGAGCGCAACGCACTATGCAGGCCTTGACGCCGCGGCGCCAGGCCCCGTACGTCTCCGGCACGCCCGGAAGGCGATAAGTGACCGCAGATCGGCGATTCGCACCCTCAAGGGGAGAGTCGGGAGATGAACGAGGCGCCTCGAGAGCAGTGGGCCAGCCGTTTCGGCTTTGTCCTCGCCGCCGTCGGATCGGCGGTCGGCCTGGGCAACATGCAGCCGTTTCGGCTTTGTCCTCGCCGCCGTCGGATCGGCGGTCGGCCTGGGCAACATGTGGCGCTTTCCGTACTTCGCCGCCGAGAACGGCGGGGCGGCCTTCGTCTTCCTCTATATCATCATGGTAGCGCTGATCGGCCTGCCGATCATGCTGGCTGAGTTCGCGATCGGGAGGGGCTCGAAGAAGAGCCCGATCCTGGCGCTCGCCCACTTCGGCGGCAATGCCTGGAAACCGCTGGGCGTCCTCTTCGTGCTCGGGGGCTTTCTCATCCTGTCGTACTACGCCGTGATCGCGGGCTGGACGCTTCGCTACGCCTGGAACGCCCTGATCGCCGGCTTCGGCAGCGACCCGGCCGGCTTCTTCGGCGAGGTCTCGACCGGCTGGGATGCCGCCGGCTGGCACCTGGCTTTCATGGCGGTCACGGTCCTCATCGTCGCCGGCGGGATTCGGGGGGGCATCGAGCGCACCGCCATCATCCTGATGCCGCTTTTGGCTTTGATCGTCGTCGGCCTCGCCATCTTCGCCTCGACGCTGCCCGGAGCCGGAGCGGGCTACGAGTTCTATCTCAAGGCGGATTTTCGCGAGATCCTCTCGCTGAGCGTGCTCACCGAGGCGACGAGTCAGGCCTTCTTCAGCCTGAGCCTGGGGATGGGCGCGATGCTCACCTACTCCAGCTACCTCTCGCGAGACGACAACATGCCCCGTGAATCGGTGATCATCGCGGGATCCGACTTCATGATCGCCTTTCTGGCAGGCCTGATGGTCTTTCCGCTCATCTTCGCCCTCGGCTTGTCGGACGAGCTGAGCGGAAGCACGATCGGTGCCCTGTTCATCGGCCTTCCGAATGCCTTCGCCGAGATGGGCGCGGTCGGCAGACCGGTGGGAATCCTCTTCTTCCTCGCTCTGATTGTCGGTGCCCTCACGTCAGCCATCTCGCTGCTCGAGGTCGTCGTCTCGGCGATCATCGACAACTGGGAGTGGCCGCGGAGGAAGGCGGCGCTGATCATGGGGCTCCTGATCACGATCGTCGGGATCCCATCGGCCCTCAGCATAGACTTCCTGGGTCTGGTGGATCAGCTGGCCGCCAACCTGTTTCTGGTCGTCGGTGCGTTCTCGCTCTCGATCTTCGTCGGTTGGGTGATGCCGGATCCGATCGGGGAGGTCAGTAAGGGGGCGGAGAACATACGCTGGCTGCCTTTATGGTACGCGTTCATCCGCTTCGTCGTGCCACCGCTGCTGTTGTTCGTTCTCTACTTCACGGTGATCAATACCTGGAACACGGTCGCGGATCTGATCGCCGGCTGAGCCTTCGGCTGGACGCCGTCGCATCGAGGCGGGCGCGGCGGCCCTGTCGATCAGGGCGAGGGCGGCAGCTCCCAGCGAATCGGGGCGGCGGAGTCCGGAGGCAACGAGGCGGTCGCCATGTCGGGCAGGTCGAGGTACTCCGAGCCGAGCTCGTTCCCGTCCAGGTCGACCGCTCTCAGCTTCAGCGGGTCCGATCCCACCCGAACCTCGATCTGAGTGGAATCACTCGAGGCCACCGTGTCGAGCAGCACCTCTCCGGCACCGGCGCTCGCGTATACGATCACGGTGTACACGCGAGGGTTCACGAGCCTGAACGGGTAGGCGGGAACACTCTCCGGAACCGTGGCGCCCGGTTCCAATCCACCGGCCGCCGTTCTGCCGCTCATCGCGGAGTCGCTCGAGCCGGAGCCCTCGCCGCAGGAGGCGAGCCCCACGACCATCAGCGAGGAGGCCAGCAGGCACGCGGCCGAAGCCCTCACGCGTCGCGTTCCTCGAGCTCGGCGCGGAAGATCTCGTTCCGCTGCCGCACGGCCTGGGCCCTTTCTACCTCGCTCTCCTCGCGGATCGCGTCCCACTCCAGCTCCTCCCTCATAATCGTTGCGATGCGAGCCACTCCCGCGGCGAAGTCCTCCGTCTCCAAAGCCAGGCGCGTCCGCCGGAACGCAACGTCTTCGACGTGCACCGGCATCTCCTCTCGAACCGAGTACAGGATCTCGGCCGCGATGTTCGGACGGTCCGCCACCACGCGCTCGCACAGCGCCGGCCGTTCGGCGGCGAGAGCCAGCACGTCTTCCGCCTTGGTGCCGTACGTTTCGGCCATCGGAGAGAGAGCCGAAGGATCGCGCCCGATCGCCGCCGCCCGTTTCTCGAGAGACTCGAGCAGGTCCTCGAAGGTCTCGAAGTCCCCTCCCGGCAGCGGCCTATCGGCCGTGGCCGAGGGTGCAGGCTCGGCGGCTCCTCGCTCGACCAGGCTCTCGACCGCGCGGTCTATGATCTCTTCGGCCATCGCTCGGTGGGACGTGAGCTTCCCGCCCGCGATCGTGAGCAGACCCGGAAGCTCTTCGAGGATCACGTGCTCGCGGGAGACGTCGTCCTCGTCCTCTCCCGCCTCGCCTGCCACGAGGGGGCGAAGCCCTGCCCAGGCGCTGATCACGTCCTCCGCGGTCAGCTTCGCTTCCGGAAAGAGCCGATTGGTGGAGTCCAGCAGGTAACGCACGTCAGCTCCGGTGGGGCGGACCTCCTCGGGAGGTCCCTCGTAATCCTCATCCGTCGTCCCGATCAGCGTGAGATCGCCCCACGGCAGCACGAACATGATTCGGCCGTCCAGCGCCGACTCGAAGATGAGCGCCCGCTGGTGCCCGATGCGGTCCCGCCGGACGTGGATGTGGGTGCCGCGGGTGGGCCTCAGCAGGGGCTCCCGTGAGATCCCGCTCCGCCGGGCGGTCTCATCCGTCCATGGGCCGGTCGCGTTGACCACGACGCTCGCACGGATCTCCCATCCCGAAGCCCGACCGGCCTCGCCGGTGTGCCCGGCCTCGTCCGCCCGATCGGAGGGTCGCGACTGAGGCGCCGCATCCCGGACGCTCACTCCACTCCACTCGCTCGCCCCTCCTCGACCAGGATCTCGGCCGGCAGACGGTTCGCCACCGCCGCGCCCATCTCGACCGCGGATCGAACCGTGGCGAGCACTAGGCGCGCATCGTCGACCTGGGCGTCGAAGTAGCGCGCGCCTCCGAGCAGGCCCTCGGGTGAGAGCGTCGGCTCCCGCCAGAGCACATCCGCCTCACTCAGCATCTGATGCCTCTCGATGTTCCTAAACAGGGAGAGCGCATCGTACAGCCACATCCCGGCCGTCATCGTCAGCCGCCCGACCCGGCCCTCGCGGTAGAGGGGGAAGAGGAACTCCAGAGGGCGCACCATGTGAGGAGCGATCCGGAGAAGGGTCCGGCGCTCGCGGCTCGCCTCGAAGACGAGGTCGAGCTCGAACTGCTCCAGGTACCGGAGCCCGCCGTGGATGAGGCGGGATGATCGGCTGCTGGTCCCCTCGCCGAAGTCCCGCGCCTCGACGAGCGCGGTGCGGAGCCCCCGGCTGGCAGCGTCGCGCGCGGCGGCCGCGCCGGTGATTCCGCCGCCGATGACCACGACGTCGAACGGCTCGGCACGCAGCCGGCGGATGCATTCCGCCCGGTTCACGGCGTCAGGACGATCTTGCCGAAGGCCTCGCCGGCCTCGAGGCGCTCGTGCGCCTCAGTTACGCGCTCCAGCGGCCACACGACGTCGATCACCGGTTCGAGGGAGCCGTCGAACACCAGTCCCATCACCTCGAGGAACTCTGCGTGGCTGGCCATCGTGCTCCCGATGATCTGCAGCTGCTTCCAGAAGACCAGGCGGACGTCCTGGCAGCCCTCCGCACCGGTCGTGGCGCCGTACGTGATCAGGCGGCCGTTCCGCGCAAGCAAGCGTACCGTGCTCTTCCAGGTCTCCTCGCCGACGCTGTCCAGCGCCACGTCCACCCCGCGCCGCTCGGTGAGCTTCCGCACCACGGTCGAGAGATCCTCCGTCCCACGGTCGATGACGTGGTCCGCTCCCAACGCCCGTACGGCCTCCACGTGGGGGCCGCTGGTCACGGCGATGACCCTGGCTGCCAGCCGCCTGGCGATCTGAATGGCGGCCGTGGAGACACCGCCGGAGGCTCCGGTTACGAGAACCGTCTCCCCCGCTCTAAGCCGGGCTCTCCCCACGAGCGCCCGCCACGCGGTCTGGAAGACGAGAGGCGCGGCGGCGGCGTGCCGGGTGGGAAAAGCGTCGGGCAGGCGAAGGAGGTTGCCCGAGGGCACGCGCACCCGCTCCGCCAGGGCGCCCGGCACGTGCTCGCCGAGGATGTGGTATCGCTCGCAGAGGCTGTGCTCCCCATGGAGACACCACTCGCACTCCCCACACCAGAGGCCGGGATTCGCCGTGACGCGATCACCCACCCTCCACTCTTCCACGCCTCGCCCCACCTCCGAGATGGTTCCGGCGAAGTCCGAGCCGCCGACGTGGGGAAGGGCCACGTTCAGACCGGGAAGGCCGCGCCGCACCCACAGGTCCAGGTGGTTGAGCGCAGCCGCCTCGACCTCCACGATCACATCGCCCGGCCCGGGCTCAGGATCGGGAAGCTCGCCGACCACGAGGACGTCCGGCCCGCCATGAGCGTCGAAGTATGCCGCCTTCATGCCTCTGCATCCCTCACGTCGTTGTCGCGCCCTCCGTCGAGACTCGGGTTCGCGACTTCCTCTCCAAAACCAGCATCCGCATCCATCCTCCCGACAGCGTCTCCTCGACGAGGGTTCGAAGAGGAGCGGGCTCGACGTAGGTGCGCGTGTCCCGGTTCCAGTGCTCGCCGACCAGCGGACCGGATAGCCTCGTCAGCAGGTCGGCCAACGTACCTGCGCCGCCCGAGGGTCGCACGTGATCGAGCATCGCCATCCGGCCGCCGTCTGCCAGGGCCTCGACCGCCTCCGCCACCGAGCGAGCCGGATCGTCGACCTCGCACCAAACGAACGTCTCGACGACGGCCTCGAAGCATGCGGCACGAAAGGGCAGCTGGTCGGCCTCCGCGGCCACCACCAGCTCGAGCCCTCTCGAGCGTGCCCGCCGCAGGATGGCATTGGATCGATCGACGCCGACCACTGTCCAGCCGACCGGGTGATGCGGTCGGTTCCGCCCGCTGCCGACGCCGAGCTCGAGTAGGCGTCCGGACTCGCGCGGAGCGTCGAGCTCCCCCCAGAGCTTCTTCCTCAAGGCGGCGAAGCCGGCCCGCTCCATGCCGGCAAGCAGGAGATCCGCCAGCCGGGCGTAGCCGTCGTGGCTCAACCCGGGCCGTTCCGGGTCGAGGGGGGATCTTCTCGGGTGCCCGAGTGGTACTTGAGATCGAGTCTCAACGCTACTTGAAATCCATTCTCAACGAGCGTAGTTTTGCGTGTAACTGATAATGGTTATCGATTTCGGCCGCTCGTCGGCCGTTTCGGCGCTATGGGGCGGGCCGATGGCTCTGTCACCGCCCTCCCCTGGCCGATCGCCCGAGTTCGATTCGACTTCAAAGTAGGGGCGGGTGCGGCCGTTCACGACGCTTTGCCACCCGTCAGACAGGATAGCTGGAGATGCCAGACCACCTGCTCGAGATAAGCGACCTCCACGTCTCGCTCGAAGGAGAGGGCACGGAGATCCTCCGCGGCGTCGACCTCACGGTCGGCAGCGGCGAGATCCACGCCCTCATGGGGCCCAACGGCTCCGGGAAGAGCACCCTCGCCAAGGTCATCGCGGGCCATCCGGCCTACGAGGTGACCCGAGGGGAGATTCTCGTCAACGGCGAGAGCGTATTGGAGCTCGAGCCGAACGAGCGCAGCCAGGCCGGGATCTTCATGGCCTTCCAGTATCCAGCCGAGATCCCGGGGGTGACGATCGCCAACTTCCTGCGCGCGTCGCTCAACGCCCGCCGGGAGGACGACGACGAGATCGACGTCTTCGCCTTCCACGAGCTTCTGCAGGAGAAGATGGCGATGCTGGAGGTCGACCCCGACTTCTCCTCACGCTACGTCAACGACGGATTCAGCGGCGGCGAGAAGAAGCGGAACGAGATCCTTCAGATGGCCGTTCTGGAGCCCCAGCTGGCGGTCCTCGACGAGACGGACAGCGGCCTGGACATCGACGCGCTCAGGATCGTGTCGAACGGCGTCAACACGCTGGCCGAAGCGGATGAGAAGCTCGGCGTGCTCCTTATCACGCACTACAAGCGGATTCTCCAGTACATCCAGCCCGACCACGTGCACGTGATGCTGCGCGGCCGAGTGGTGGAGAGCGGGGGATCGGAGCTGGCCGACCACCTCGAGGAGCACGGGTACGACTGGCTGAAGGAAGAGACCGAAGCGGTTCCCGCCGGAGGTGCGTAGGCCGCCGGATCGCACGTAGCCAAGAGAGAAGATATGCCGCGGAACGAGACCATCGCAGAGCTCGGGCTCGACGAGTACGGATACGACTTCGTCACCGAGGACAAGCCCGTCTTCAAGTCCCGGAAGGGATTGGACGAGGATATCGTGCGCCAGATCTCGGCCCACAAGGAGGAGCCGGCGTGGATGCTGGAGTTCCGGCTCAAGGCGCTGAAGATATTCGAGTCGAAGCCGATGCCGGAGTGGGGCGGTGATCTCGATCAGCTCGATCTGGACGAGATCTATTTCTACATCCGTCCCCAGGACCGGATGGAGCACTCCTGGGACGATGTGCCCGATGAGATCAAGGACACGTTCGAGAAGCTCGGGATCCCCGAGGCGGAGCGTAAGGTCCTGGCGGGCGTCGGCGCCCAGTACGAGTCGGAGATGGTCTACCACTCGCTCAAGGAGGAGTGGGAGCAGCAGGGAGTGATCTTCGAGTCGATCGAGGACGGGCTCAAGAAGTATCCCGACCTGTTCAGGGAGTATTTCTCAACCGTGATTCCGACCGCCGACAACAAGTTCTCGGCGTTAAACTCGGCCGTCTGGTCCGGCGGCTCGTTCGTGTACATCCCCAAGGGCGTGAAAGTGGAGATCCCGCTTCAGGCCTACTTCCGCGTGAACGCCGAGCAGATGGGACAGTTCGAGCGTACGCTGATCATCGCCGACGAGGGATCCGAGGCCCACTACATCGAGGGGTGCACGGCGCCGGTCTATACGACCGACTCCTTCCACTCGGGCGTCATTGAGATCATCGTCAAGCCGAATGCCAGGTTCCGGTACACGACGATCCAGAACTGGTCGAACAACATGTACAACCTCGTCACGCAGCGAGCGCTCGTCGAAGAGGGGGCGTACATGGAGTGGCTGGACGGCAACCTCGGCTCGAAGCTGACGATGAAGTACCCGTCCTGCTTCCTGGTCGGCGAGGGAGCGCACGGGCAGATCCTGTCGATCGCCTACGCCAGCGACGGCCAGCACCAGGACACGGGCGGCAAGGTGGTCCACGTCGCGCCCAACACGACCTCGCAGATCACGTCGAAGTCGATCTCCAAGGGTACGGGGCGCGCCTCGTATAGGGGCCTGCTCAAGGTCTACGAGGGCGCGACCGCCGCGAAGTCGAACGTCGAGTGCGACGCGCTCCTGCTGAGCGAGACGTCGCGGACGGACACGTACCCGTACATCGAGATCGACGAGGAGACGGCGTCGATCGGCCACGAGGCGACCGTGTCGAAGGTGGGCGATGAGCAGCTCTTCTATCTCACGAGCCGTGGCCTCTCCCAGGAGCAGGCCATGACGATGGTCGTGCGCGGCTTCATCGAGCCGATCGCCAGGGAGCTTCCGCTCGAGTACGCGATCGAGCTGAATCGTCTGGTCGAGCTCGAGATGGAAGGCAGCGTCGGGTAGGCCGACCCCTACTCCAACGCAGGACAGAGGGAGTAAAGAGGATACGTGGGGAACGGAGTGACAAGCGTGAAGATAGACGCCACCGCGGGCGGAGCCATGAGGCTGATTGACCCGGAACGCGCTCTTGCCGCCATCACTGGGCTGAACGAGCCAGAGACGCTCAGGCAGGCCCGGCGGCTGGCGTTTGAGCGCTTCCGGGAACTGCCCATGCCGACCCGAAAGTCGGAGGAGTGGCGGTACACCGACATCTCGAGCCTCCGTCTCGAGGACTACGAGCCCGCCATTCCCGGCCTCAACGGTGATCGATCGAGGGGCTCGGAGACGACCGGACTGGACGAGCTGGAAGCCGTCCCCGAGCCGGTGCGCGAGGTTTTGGCCCGCTCGCGGGAGCGCAGCGGCGTTTGGGTTCAGGTGGACGGCGTCACCGTCTACCACCGGCTCGACGACGATTTGGCCGAGCGAGGGGTCGTCTTCGCATCGATCGCGACGGTGGCGCGCGAGCGGCCCGATCTGCTGGAGAAGTACCTATACACGAGCCCGATACCGGAGATGGAGGAGAAGCTCTGGGCGGCTCACGTGGCGCTGCTCTCGGAGGGCTTCGTGCTTCACGTGCCTCGTGGCGTGCGCCTTCCGACGCCGATTCACACGTTCCGCTGCATCACCAAGCCCGGAATCCTCGTCTCGACGCATTCCCTGGTGGCGGTGGAGGAGGGCGGCGAGGCCACCTGCATCGACGAGTTCATGTCGCCCGACCTGCCGGAGCCTGCCATCAACCTGGCCGGCGCGGAGCTTTTCGGTGGCGACGGGGCGACGCTCAACTACATCTCGATCCAGCGCTTCGGAACGGGCGTGAAGCACTTCGGACTGCAGCACGTCACCTCCCAGCGGGACAGCCGGACGGTCGGCGTCAACATCAGTCTCGGGGGCGATGTCTCGCGGGCGGACGTGACTAGCCACATGGATGGTTCGGGCAGCGAGAGCGAGATGCTGGCCCTGTGGTTCGGCGATCGTACGCAGCACTTCGACCACCATACCCTGCAGCACCACGCCGCTCCGAGCGCCCATAGCAATCTCCTGTACAAGGGAGCTCTGACGGATTCGGCCCAGAGCATCTTCCGCGGCCTCATCCGGGTGGAGCCGGACGGCCAGCTGACGGACGCGTACCAGACCAACCGAAACCTCATCTTGAGCGACAAGGCCAGCGCCCGCGCGCTTCCGAACCTCGAGATCGAAGCGGACGACGTCCGGTGCTCTCATGGAGCGACGGTGGGCCAGGTGGACTCGAGCCAGCTCTTCTACCTCATGAGCCGGGGACTGAGCCGCCGACAGGCCGAGAGGCTTCTGGTCTTCGGGTTCTTCGACGAGGTCCTGGGACGCGTCCCCGCCGAGGGCGTGCGCGACCGGATCCGCGAAGCGATCGAAGCGAAGATCGGCCAGAGCGGGTCGAGCGTAGGGAGCGCCTGACCCGTGGGCGAATTCACGACGGTGGCCAGTCTGGCGGACGTCCCGGAGAGCGGCTTGAAGACGGTGCAGGTGGATGGGGCCAACCTGGTCCTCGTGAGGCGCGACGGACGGGTCTACGCGCTCGAGGACCGCTGCTCCCACGAGGAGTTCCCGCTATCGGCGGGAGAGGTGACCGGCGACCAGATCACCTGCGCTCTACACGGAGCACGCTTCGACCTCGCGTCGGGTACGCCGAAGGCGCTGCCCGCCGTCCTGCCCGTGCGCACGTTCGAGTGCCGCGTTGAGGGCGACGAGGTCCAGGTCAGACTCTGATCACGATCGGCGCCGGCTCTATGGAGACCGCGGTGGTCGCACCCCCGTACGATATCGACTCCGTCCGCCGGGACTTTCCGATCCTGGAGCAGAAGGTCAACGGGCAGCCGCTCGTTTACCTGGACAGCGCGGCCAGCTCGCAGCGACCGCGCGCCGTCATCGACGCGATTCGCCGACATTACGAGACTTCGCACGCCAACGTGCACCGTGGTGCTCACGAGCTCAGCGTGCGCGCGACCGAGGCGTACGAAGACGCCCGCGCCTGCGTCGCCGCCCACATCGGCGCGGAGGATGTCGCCGAGATCGTGTTCGTGAGTGGAGCGACGGAGGCGATCAACCTCGTGGCAGGCAGCCTGGGCAAGGCCGGCATAGGCCCGGACGACGAGATCCTGCTCACCAAGATGGAGCATCACTCCAACATCGTCCCCTGGCAGCTCCTGGCGGAGGGCACGGGGGCGACACTGCGTTTCGTGGACGTCTCCCCCGAGGGACGGCTGGTGCTGGACGATTACGGCCGGATGCTCTCCGAGCGGACGCGCCTGGTCGGTGTCACTCACATCTCCAACAGCCTCGGCGTCATCAATCCCGTACGGGAGATCGCGGCGCTCGCTCACGAGGCCGGTGCCCTATGCCTAGTGGATGGCGCTCAAGCGGCCCCACACCTCGCCCTAGACATGGGCGCCCTGGGATGCGATTTCTACGCGTTCAGCGGCCACAAAATGTGCGGGCCGACCGGAATCGGAGTGCTCTGGGGACGTCGCGCGATTCTGGAGGAGATGCCGCCGTACAAGGGCGGGGGCGAGATGATCGAGTCCGTCACGCTCGACGGCTCCACCTGGGCGGCGGTGCCTCACAAGTTCGAGGCGGGAACGCCTAACATCGCCGGCGCCATCGGCCTCGGTGCGGCAATCCGTTATCTGGACGCCATCGGTCTGGACGCCATCCAAGCGTACGAGACGGAGCTCGTGGGGTATGCTCTCGAACGACTCGGCGAGATCGAAGGGCTTAGGATCTACGGACCGGCCGACGGGCGCGTGGGTGTACTATCCTTCACGTACCTGGACGTCCATGCTCACGACCTGGCGACGATCCTCGATCAGCGAGGTATCGCGATCCGGGCCGGCCATCACTGCAATCAGCCACTCATGGAGCACCTTGGAGTCGATGCGACCGCTCGTGCCAGCCTCTACCTGTACAACACGCCCCAGGAGGTCGACGCCCTCTGCGAGGCGCTCCACCTCGCCGGCGAGCTCTTCTGCCGCAGCCATTGAGCCCACGCTGCACCGTACGGCGCACCCATGAGTGACCAAGCTGACACCCCGGA